>CAYRGM010000010.1:0-24319 GCA_964423765.1 uncultured Desulfobulbaceae bacterium | reverse complement strand
CAAGATATCTAACAACAATAGGGCAAATCGGGAAGTTAATTATTTTTCGTTCCTATATTATCAGTTCTGTTATGTTCGGTTTGCCTTGGCGACTCCAGGATGTGTCGGCAATTTGTTTGAGTTTCCCTTTGATTTCTCCTGGGGGGTGGGGTAGAGGGAGAATCGGTAATGTTTGGTCGGTAGGGAGGGGCGGGGTTACCCGCATCTTTTCCTCGAGTTTTTTGCTGGTTCCTGGTGTCAGACCACCTTCCATCTCACCGGTTTTGTATGATCCAGGACCGTCTAAGTTGCGGAAAAAATCCATGATAATTCCGAGGTCATTTTTCTGGTAGAAAAGTTTTACTTCTTCGCTGATGGTTTGCTGTTCCTGCTCAATTTGTTTGTAAAATACCCTGTAACTTTTGATGTCCATGCTCAGGTTATTGTACAGTGAAAATAACATGTTGCTGAATCTTCTCTTTCGGGTTATGCCACGGATGGGGATATGTTCTAAATCAATTTTTTTCACATCAACAGAGAACTCTGGGCGGGCAACAATTCTTTCCATTTCGCTCAGCCCTGTTATTTTGAGGAACATGTAGATAATTTCCTGATAGTTGAGTAAGAATTTTATCCTTGCCATGTCCATTATAATATTTTTTTTGAACAGCTTAAGTGCAGTTTCAGTCAATTCTTTATAGTTGATAATGTCTTTTTCTATAAGTTTACGAAATCCGAAGTAACGATCAGCAATTTCTTTTTTAACTTCAAAGGAGAGCATTTTATTTATATCCTGCATCTGGTACTCCCGGCTCATTAGGTTGTAAGGGCTGCGATTGCGTTTTTTTTGTAAATTCCTGAATCCGTGATCGTCCCCCGATACAGAGTTGACGCCTTATTTTCCGTCACGGATTTAGGAAATTATAAGCTGTAAGGGTCAAACTTGGTATTTTGCAACTTGCAACTGATATCTTATTTTGTTTGCAGCATACCTGTTTAATTTGTTTTAATGCATCGGAAAATTAAAGTTTTTATGGTAATGATTCCTGTTCGCCTATCATTGTCCCGTCCCCTTAAGTTGCCCGGATTTGTGAGAGACGGGTTTAAAACCCGTCTCTACGGTGGCGGTGATATTAACCCATACTTTGGTTTGGTGAATATAGTTTTCCTTGGGGCTGGTCAATCTGCTCCAGCCATGCTGGTTATTGAAACAACTGTAATGAACCTTGCTCGGCTTGTCGATAATATTTTTTTAGATCGGAAAGTTAAAATTTCCTTGTAGTTTTGTATGGTGTCCAGGCAGGAGGGATATTCTTGGCGAGCGGGCATCTCGGTAGTGCAGGCTATGAATACAGGAGGTAAGCGGATGTCGTTTGGCTTTTCTGGACATGATGCAATTAAGGAGCAGATTCGAGATCAGTCGGATATCGTTAGAATTATCGGGGAGATAGTGGAGTTGAGAAAAGCAGGGGCTAGTTATCTTGGTCTCTGTCCATTTCATGCTGAAAAAACGCCGTCTTTTTCAGTGAATCCGGCTCGGCAGTTTTTTCATTGTTTTGGCTGTGGCGAATCAGGTAATGTTTTTTCGTTTATGATAAAACACCATCGGCTCAGCTTTCCCGAAGCCTTGAAAGAGTTGGCAGAAAGAGCCGGGGTTGATCTACCCAAGAAGGTATCTGATCCGGTTGATCAGGCTCGCATTCGGCAGCGACAACAATTATTTGCTGTGAACGAGGCGGCGGCAGAGGTTTATCATAATCTTCTTATGAACTCGTCTCTATCTGCCCCTGCCCGTGAGTATCTGGATAAGCGGGGGATTCCTGAGAGTTTCCGGGAAAAATATCGTCTTGGCTATTGTCCTCATCCTGACCAGGGCGGCTGGAACTACCTTGTTCCCAGGTTGGAGAAGCAGGGTTTTTCAGGATCAGATATAGAGGAGGCTGGTCTGGCCGTAGCAAACGAGCAGGGCGGACGGTATGATCGTTTCCGGGATCGGATTCTTTTCCCTATTCTTGATATTAACGGCAGGGTAGTAGCCTTTGGCGGTCGCATTCTTGGTGACGGTAAACCGAAATATATGAACTCCCCGGGAACTCTTGTCTTTGATAAAAGCCGGCTTCTCTTTGGTTTGGGGCAGCATAAGGAGGCTTTGCGTAAAAAAAGACGAGCCATTGTGGTGGAGGGTAATTTTGATCTACTTTCCCTGGCGGTTCACGGTATTGATTATGTGGTCGCTCCTCTTGGTACTGCCTTGACCAGGCAGCATGTTCGCAGTCTGCGAGGTTATTGTGATAAAGTTATCCTTCTTTTTGATGGCGATACTGCTGGTTTGAAGGCGGCAATCCGTTCGGTACCTTTTTTCTTGAGTGAGCAGGTGGAAGGCTTGGTGGCAGTTCTCCCCGATGGGCATGATCCGGATTCTCTAATAAGGGAGCAGGGAACTGAAGCTATAGAGTTACTGCTTGATCAAGCAGACGGGCTGTCTGAGTTTGTCTTTGATACATTGGCAAAACAGTATGGCCTGACTCTCAGCGGTAAAAATAAAATCGTGGCAGAACTGCAGCCTTTATTGAAGAATGCTGATAACCAGCAACGGGCTCTTATGACGGCTCATTTCAGCGAAAAGCTTGGTGTTGCTCCAGAGCAGTTGCTTACAGGGAGAGGGGTACAGGCAATTTCTCCGGGCAATGCCGGCGGGAACTCTGATCGCTCGTCTCAACTTGCCTCTTTATCCATTCGTGGCAGACAGCTCCTTGATTTTCTTATCCTTTATCCTGAGTTCATAGATGAGTTGCTTGCCGCTGGCTTAACGGTTGTTGTTAATGAACAACCCCTGCTTGATTTTATTTCTTCCTTGATGAAAGATTATGGCGGAGCAAAATGTACACCAGAGAATATTTATATGAATCTTACCAGTGCTGGTGATCGCCGTTATGTGGCAGAGCTGTTTATGCGTGCCGGCGGGGAAACGGATATTTTAGGGGGAATGGGGCCGCGTCAGAAATGTGATGGTTTTCTGTTATGGTTACGGCAAAAGAAAGATTTTATCGCAGGGGTTGTCTTGTCGGAGCAGATCCGTGCGGTTGAACAGGCAGGTGAGCAGGAGAAAAGAGATGAGCTGGTTGAGCGAAAAAATGAAAGTGGCAAAAAAATGATTCATTCTTTTGATAACTTATTGAAAAAATAATAAATAATGGTATTGTTAGTTAATATGCTGTGAAGGTAATTTGTCAAAACCATAGACTGTACCGAAAAGTTAAGTTTCTCTGTATTTTTTGAGGGTTATTTTAGAGGAAAATGAGGCGATAAAAGTTTTCTGCTTCGTTGCTATAGTAAATCATTGAATGCAAATATATAGCTCTGGTGAGTGCTTACTATGAAAGATTCAGAATGCATAATGGACAAAGATGGGCAAAAACAGGTACCCGCGAATCTCATGGGGGATTTCAAGGATGATGAAAAAAAGGAAGATCGTGGGCAGGTTTTGCAGAAATCCGGTCGCCGTCTTGCTAATGAGCGTCGTTTAGAGCCAGATCGGCGGAAGAGCTGTAACCGGGTAGGCACCAGTATCGATCCCATGAATATCTATCTTCGTGAGATGGGAAGGCAATCATTACTCAGTTATGGAGAAGAAACGGAGCTGGCTCGTCTTGTGGAAGATGGGGAAATGAGGGTTCAGCGGGCTGTCTTGCGAGTGGCACCTGGTGTCACTGCGTTAAATGACATTGCTGATGCTCTGTTGTCAGACAAGCTACGCATACAAGGTGTGCTGCGTGGTGTCCCTGATGATGATAAAAGTAGTGAAATTAAGGATGGGTTTCTGGAGCATGTGAAACAGGCCGGTCTTTTGGATGATAAACGCGGCCGGTTGTTTACAGAGTTAAAAAAAGTTATTGGTCATGAGGAGGAAGCGAAGAGAATCTCTGCGGAGATAGCAGCTGTCGGGTTGGAAATATCAGAGTTGTTTAGGGAGTATCGTTTATGCTCCAAAGGGATACTATCGGTTGCTGATGCTATCAAGGAACTAAGTCTTAAATTTAATCAGGTGCGGGTGGTTGCTCAGCAGCGGGAGATTTTGGCTTTGCGACGAAGGGGGGGGGCGGAAGAAACTATTTTTAGAGCGGATAAGATTGAGAATTATATTACCTTTGAGCTTGATGAAACCATGGGGGTGTGCTCTGAGGTATTTGAAGATATTCTCCGTGAGATTGAAATTGGCCGGGAAATGACCAGACAGGCAAAAGCATCTCTGGTTCGTGCCAACTTGCGGCTTGTCATTTCAGTGTCCAAAAAATTTTTAAACAGGGGGATGCAGCTACCGGATTTGATTCAGGAAGGTAATATAGGTCTGATGAAAGCGGTTGACAAGTATGATTATACAAGGGGGTACAAGTTTTCCACATATGCCACCTGGTGGATTCGTCAGGCTATTACCAGGGGGATCGCTGATCAGGGGAGAACCATTCGTTTGCCGGTTCATATGATTGAGACGGTTAACCGGCTGCTTCGTTACGCAAAAGCGTTCCAGAGAGATGAGAGGAGAGAGCCAACCAGCGAGGAGTTGGCTGAACATCTTGATATGGATGTGGGAAAGGTTGGCTCTGTTTTAAAAGCTGCCAGGGATGCGGTTTCACTTGATACCCCGGTTGGAGTTGGTGACGAATCCATGCTTGGTGACTTCATAGAAGACTTTTCCCAGCCCGATCCCCAGGAGGTCTCTATAACTGAAAGCCTTAAGCGATGTCTTTGCGAGGTGATGGATTCCCTCTCAGCACGAGAGGCTAAAGTGTTGCGGATGCGCTATGGTATTGAAGTCGGTTGTGACCATACCCTGGAAGAAGTTGGTCAGTGTTTTTCGGTAACCCGTGAGCGAATCCGGCAGATTGAAGCCGAAGCGATCCGGAAACTGCGTCATTCCTCTCGAAAGGAGGATCTTGCTTCATTTCTAACTAATTAACTGTAGTACCTGAGTTGAGCGATTTTATAACTTGATCTGCACCGATCTCTTGCACGCCAAGGCTTCCCGAAAATCCTCAACAGACCAACGGGTATGCCTGCGGTTTTTGAAAAACCTTGGCACACAAGATATCGGAGTCTCGCTTCGCTCGCTTACCTAGCACATATCTGCGTCATAAAATCGCTCAATTCAGGTAGTATTATGGTAACCGTTCATATCTGTAATACGGCATTAGACTGGTTGACTCTTTATTTTCTTCCCGGTATCGGTAGTGTGACCCTGTGCCGTCTTGCCGGGCGTTATCAAACCCCGGCTGCTATTATTGCCTCCCCTGATCATGATTCGGAGATGCATCCCCGCCTGGTTAGGTTGTTATCGGATAAAAAAGCACTTGTTCGCAGCCGGAACATGGCGGATGCAGAGCTTGAGACCCTGTACCGCAACCGGATTTCTTTTACCTCCCTTGATGATTCTGTTTATCCCGAGCAGCTCCGCAGCCTGGCAGATGCTCCTCCTTTTCTTTTTTATCAGGGTGAGCTTGCCTCTCTGGAAAACCCATCTGTTGCCCTGGTAGGTTCCCGCTCTGTTTCGTCCTATGGTGCCATGGTCAGTGGTATGTTAGGCGGTGGACTGGCATCCAGTTCGGTTGTGGTTGTCTCCGGGGTGGCCCTTGGGGTTGATGGCTGTGCCCATCGTGGTGCCTTAAAAGCTGGTGGGCTTACGGTTGGTGTGCTTGGCTGCGGGCTTGATATCTGTTACCCTAAAAGCCATGCGGCTCTGTATCGGGAAATTATTGATAATGGAGTGCTGCTCAGTGAATATCCCTGCGGGACCAAACCGGATGGTTTTCGGTTTCCGGCCCGTAACCGGATTATCAGTGGTCTTTCCCTAGGAGTTGTGGTGGTGGAGGCGGCATTAAAATCAGGTTCTCTTATAACTGCCCGATTGGCTCTGGATCAGGGTAAAGAGGTTTTTGCCGTGCCGGGGAGGATTGATTCATTCCGCAGTGCGGGAACTCACCTGCTTATCCGTCAAGGTGCTTTTCTGGTTCAATCTGTTGATGATATACTTCTTGAACTCGGTCTTTTACCTGGAACTGGGGTGCAGGAGAGAGGGCAAAGAGAGGGGAATCATTCTGAAGCCGACCAGGCAGGACAGCAGCTCTTAAGCTGTATTGATGTCTATCCTATTGATATTGATACCCTTATGAGGGTGAGTGGGTTTGATGGCGGTCAAATCCTTGATCTTCTCCTCCAGCTTGAGTTGCAGGGGTTGGTTAGGCAGCTACCGGGGCAGATGTATGAAAAGATTATGATTGAGTAGTTTATTTTACAGACCCTTGTCTGACATCGGCCCATCTTTTTCATAGGAGGCAGTATGGAGTTTAAAGATTTTATAGATCTTGCCGCTTATACCAAGCTTCAACGGTTAATTGATAATCCTTATAATCTGGCGGAACCAGGTAAGCTCTCTGAAGATCGTTTGCAAAAATACAGGCTTTCTTCCTGTGGCATTGATCTGTTTTATGCAACTCAGCGAATTGATGATGAAGTGCTGGACAGCTTACAGGAGCTGGCGGATGAGGCGGAGTTGATTGATAAGTTCCATGCCATGAAGCAAGGGTCGGTTATCAATCGTATAGATGGTTTGGAGAGTGAAAACCGGCAGGTTCTGCACACTTCCTGCCGGGATATATTTCGTGAACATCCTGACCATGATCAATCATCTGCCGAGGCAGAAGAGCAGCTGAGCCGGTTGGAGAATTTTCTTAAGAGTCTGGATGCAGATTTGTTTGTCAATGCGACTGATGAGTCGTTCACAACCATGGTTCAGGTCGGTATTGGTGGTTCTGATCTTGGCCCCCGGGCAATCTGTCAGGCCCTGACGGCATATGCCCGTCCCGGGCGGGCAGTCAGGTTCATTGCCAATGTTGATCCCGATGATGCGGCGGCTGTCCTTGCCGAGCTTGATCTATCCCGCACCCTGTTTAATATTGTTTCCAAGAGCGGTACAACTCTTGAAACCCTGACCAATGAGGAGCTGATCAGAAATGCCCTGGCAGGAGCCGGTCTTGATCCTAATCGTCAGATGGTGGCTGTTACTGGAAAAGGTAGCCCCATGGATGATCCCCACCGTTATCTGAAATCTTTTTATATGTTTGACTATATTGGCGGCCGTTATTCGACCACTTCCATGGTTGGGGCGGTGAGTATGGGTTTTCTGCTTGGCTACAACGAGGTCAAGGAATTCCTTGCCGGTGCCAATGCCATGGATATTGCTGCTGAGCAGCGGGATATACGGAAAAATATGCCGCTGCTTCTTGCCATGCTTGGCATCTGGAACCGTAATTTTTTAGGTTATCCGACCTATGCTGTTTTACCGTATTCCCAGGCTTTGGCAAGATTCCCTGCTCATCTCCAGCAATGTGATATGGAGAGTAACGGTAAATCTCTTACCCGCAACGGTGACCCTGTTGATTGGCAGACCGGTCCAGTTGTCTGGGGAGAACCGGGTACTAATGGTCAGCATGCTTTCTATCAGCTTCTGCATCAGGGTACAGATGTGGTGCCGGCAGAATTTATCGGCTTTCGCAATTCCCAGTATAACCAGGATTTAACCGTACAGGGGACTACCAGTCAGGAAAAGCTGATTGCTAATATGTTAGCTCAGTCTCTGGCTCTTGCCCTCGGCAGGGAGCATGAAAATCCCAATCGCTTCTTTCCTGGAAACCGTCCCAGCCTGATTCTGCTTGGCCGCCGTTTGACTCCTGAAGTCATGGGGGTACTGCTGGCTCTATATGAACATCGTATAGTGTTTCAGGGATTTTGCTGGAATATTAATTCATTTGATCAGGAAGGTGTACAGCTTGGGAAATTGTTGGCGGAAACTCTGCTAGCGGAAATGTCCGCCACGGCTGCAGGGAAAGTCACAGGTATGGATGATAATTCACCTGAAAACAACCTGTTGAGAGCGGTTAACATGGTGGATGATAAAGAATAGTGAGTCATTGTCCCGATTTAACCTATCCCCCCTAAAAAAAAATTGTTGATGTTAATCAATTCCAAATCAACTTCAATTAGTCTCTGTCGCAGCAGCCGGGCAGCCTTTGCAGCTTCCCTCGCCACCTTTACATGGGGGAGTCGGGCTGCTGTCTGTTGAATTCTTGTTCTTTTCCGGGACAGAATCAGGGGTTGTGTCCTTTTTCTTTTTTTCTTTATCATTGCTGTAACCATCACTATACCAGCCGCTACCTTTCAGGTGAAAGGAACTCCTTGATATGAGTTTCTTCACATCATGACCGCATTCAGGACATGAGGATAATTTGTCATCGCTTATTTTCTGTTGCATTTCAATTATTTTATCGCATTGCAGACATTCATACTCATAAACAGGCATAATTTATCCTTATAATGTTAAAAAACTGGTTCAATGGATTGATATTTAGTACAGACCTCGTAAACATTCTCTAAAAATGACCTATCACCTGATTTAACTTGAATTGAGCGATTTTATAACTCGTCTCTACAGTTGTCTGTTTACTTTACGATATCTGTATGAAGAATGATGTCCACAATAGTTATCATTTTTTTTCGTGTCAACCCTCGGAGGAAATTATATAAATATTTTTTTTGCTGAGGGGTAACTGTCACCTGAATTGAGCGATTTTATGATGCAGATATGTGCTGATATCTTGTGTGCCAAGGATTTTCTGAAACCGCAGGCATACCCGTTGGTCTGTTGAGGATTTCCGGAAAGCCTTGGCGTGCAAGAGATCAGTGCAGATCAAATTATAAAATCGCTCAACTCAGGTGTCAATTAATTTAATTGCATTTATGCTAAGAACAACTTATATATTGATGGATGAGACTTAATCAAATTATACTAATGTTCGTATTGTATTAGTATAATGAATCATCAATAGATAAGAGACAGGAAAATATGGAAAAGTCCTTGGTTGAAATGGCAGTGGAAATTGTTAGCTCTCAAGTAAATACATCCAGGATGAGTATTGAAGAAGTCAATCAGGCTCTTGGTAAAACCTTTAGTACGCTTCAGGAACTACAGCAGGCAGAATTATCAGGTGATGAGATAAAGGGCAAAAGAGACAAGTCAGATATCTCACCAGATAAATCTATTCAGAAAAATAAAATAATCTGTTTGGAATGTGGTGAGTCTTTCAAAATGCTTTCATCTAAGCATCTGGGCAGGCATGGCTTGACCCTGAAAGAATATAGAAGTAAATATGGACTTAATGTCAGGCAACCTCTTTGTGCAAAAGCCTTGTCCGAGGAGCGATCAAGAGCCAGCAAAGAAAGAGGAATACCCGAAAATCTTCGTAAAAGTATCGCTGGGAGAGTAAAGAAAAAACAAAAATGATCGGTATTTTTGATTCCGGAGTCGGGGGGATGACTGTTGCCCGTGCCATTGAGCAGGTCTGTCCCGGATATCCGCTGATATATTTTGGTGACATTGCCCGTACTCCATATGGATCAAAGAGTCCCGAAACCATTAGAGAATACTCATCACAAAATATTGATTTTCTTATTCGGCAAGGTGCCAGCCTGATTGTTATTGCCTGCAATTCCGCAGCATCAATGTCTCTTGATACCTTGCAGGAACGCTATCAACTTCCCATCCTCAATGTGATAACCCCAGCAGTTAACCGGGCCGCAGCCATCAGTAAAACCGGACGAATCGGGGTGATTGGCACCCGGGCGACGGTGCAGAGCAGAGTATATGAACTGGGTATCCGCAAACTGCGGCCGGAGAGTTCAATCATCAGTCAGGCCTGCCCCCTGTTGGTTCCCTTGGTAGAAGAAGGATGGCTGAATAAACGGGAAACCAAAATGATTATTCGTCGTTACCTGCATCCTCTTTGCAATAAACAAATTGATACCCTGGTACTGGGTTGCACTCATTATCCACTGCTTAAACATTTAATCAATCCCCGTATTGGGAGACGCACACAACTCATTGATTCATCAGTTGAAATCGCTGTCCATCTGTCTGATTATCTCAAATCTCATGCAGAATTGGCTGCAACATTGTATAATCCAAAACAGAAAAGTCGTTTTTTTGTTTCAGACCTGACTGTAACCGCTGAAAAACTGGCAGCCAAAATCTTTGCCAGAGCCATTATCTTGGAAAAAGCAAATGCGTAGCAATCTTTTACTTTTAATCTTCACCTTTTTTTTCTTTTTCTTGTCTCCTGTTTGTTTTGCCAGTTCTGGGGTCTCATATAGTGGTGCAACAAAAACAGACATTTATGGACAACATTTATCAAATCTGCAACAGGCGTATAGTGAATTAAGTTCCATTACTTTTTCTTTTTCCCAGGTGACAAGAAGCGGCAGCCGTTCCCGCAGTGGTCATGGTGATGCACTCTTTGTCCGTTCATTAGACCCTGACCGGACAGGTATAATGCGGTGGAATTATACTTACCCTGATTTCCAGATAATTCTAAATGATGGTGAAGAACTTTTTATTTATACACAAAGGGATAAGCAGTTGATTATTACGCCTGCTGAAGTATTAAATAATGATATCACCCTTGGTCTTTTTGCCGGTGACAAGAGCCTTAATGATGATTTTATTGCCGGACCTCCTGAAGAGCGGTATATGTTTTCTCTTCCTGGAGTTGACCTGACTGTATTTCGTCTACTTCCCGTTGAACCACATCCACAGATAAAGTCGATACAGGTTTGGTTGGATGAAAATTATTTGATAAGATTCCTTGTTTTTGTAGATCATTTTGAATCAATAACCGAACTGGCGTTCTCTAAAAATGTTATTAACACCATTGATGTTAATGACATGCAGGCAATGGAAAAAATTTTGTTTCTGGATATTCCTGAGGGGACAGAAATTATTCGTCCTTAATCAGGGGACAGGGTACAGGCGGCAGGGGAGTGGTTTTAAATTTTTACTATTTAAACTAACAAACAAGTTATGAGTGAAGAACATTTTGCCGATTTGTTCCGGGAAAAATCTGTAAAACAAAAAAAACTCCAGCCCGGAGACCGTATCGAGGCTGTTGTTGCCTATATTAGCGGGGAAAATATATTTCTTGATATTGGCGGCAAGAGTGAAGGGGTGATAAAAGCGTCTGAATTTCAGGATAAAGAAAATCATTGTACCCTTGAAATTGGAGATTCAATCAAGGCTTTTTTTGTCGGCCAACGAAGTGGTGAGATGATTTTTACCACTAGGCTTGGCTCTGGCCATGCTTCACTTCAGGAAATTGAAGATGCTTTTCATGGAGGTATACCAGTCCAGGGCAAGGTTGTTCAAGAGATCAAGGGAGGCTTTGACATAAAGGTTGCCGGACAGCGGGGTTTTTGTCCATATTCACAGATGAATATTCGTCGGGTTGAAAATCCAGAAGAATATATTGGTCAGGTACTCTCTTTTAAGGTCAGGGAATTTGCTGAAGGGGGGCGGAATATTATTCTTTCTGCCAGAGCTATACTTGAAGAACAGAGGCAGGAACAATGTGAAGAGCTGAAAAAAACCCTGGAAGAAGGGATGCGGATGCAGGGTACGGTAACCTCAATTCGTGATTTTGGTGCTTTTGTTGATCTGGGCGGTATTGATGGTCTCATTCCTGTGTCAGAGCTGGCATGGGGACAGACCGACCGGGTTGACGATATCCTCAGTACAGGTCAGGAAGTTGAAGTAGTGGTTAAAAAAATAGATTGGGACAAAGAACGAATTTCTCTCAGTCTTCGGGATACCACTGAAAACCCGTGGAATAGAGTGGAAGAAAAATATCCTGTGGCAAGCGTACATCAGGGTTTGGTTGCCAGGCTGGTTGAGTTTGGTGCCTTTGTTACTCTCGAGGCGGGCGTGGACGGGTTGCTGCATATCTCCAAACTTGGCAGCGGTCGCCGGATCAACCATCCGCGGGAAGTTGTTGAGTTGGGGCAGGTGATTACCGTTAAAATAGATGCTATTGATCCAGAGAAAAAACGCATATCTCTGTTGCCGGAAGATTATCGCGATGACAAAAAAAATAGCTCTTTGGAAAAAGTAAAAGAAGAGAAATATATACCGCCCTCCCAACCCGTAACAATGGGGACCCTTGGAGATTTACTGCAAGCACAGTTTAAAAAGAAGAAATAATTTATCTGATTACTGCCACTCTTCATTTGATCATATAATGCCATCCTGATATAGAGTGGACACCTTACTTTTTGTCACGGATTCAGGATTTATAGTTAATCGGTCGTTGACTTCATCGTAACGCAACATTCATTCCATTTCTGTTGTCAAAGGTTTTGCCTCGTCAATCAGCATAATCGGAATATCCTCCCTTATTTCATAAAAAAGATGGCAGGTTTTGCAAATTATAATATCCAGTTTTTCGTTATGGGTGACGAATCCTTTGCATTTTGGACAGGCAATAATTTCTATTAGTTCTTTTTTTATCATTATTGATATGTTTTCCTCATAGCATAGATATAGGGTGTTCCCCCAAATGTAGAAAGATTGCCTGTAAGCCAACATAATCTGCCCATTGTACATGATTTTAAGATCAATTTCAACTTTCAACTTATGAGAAAGGTAATTTACTAAAAATGAGGAAAAGCATTCCGCTTGAACAGGCTGTGGGCATGGTTCTGCCCCATGATGTAACTGAAATTGTTAAGGATGGTTTCAAGGGACGGGCCTTTAAAAAAGGACATATTATCCGTGATGAAGATGTAGAGCATCTTCTCCGTCTTGGTAAAGAGCATATTTTTGTTCTGGAATTATCTGAAAATGATATCCATGAAAATGAAGCAGCTCTCCTTCTTGCTCATGCATTATCAGGGACCGGGGTAGAATTTGCTACAGAGGTTGTTGAGGGTAAAGTCGAGTTAAGGGCAAGTTATGATGGTCTGCTGAAAGTTAACAAAGAAAAATTATTAGCCATGAATTTGTCTGGTGATGTCATCTGTGCGACCCTGCACGATAATACTCCGGTTCATTGTGGTGAACAGGTTGCTGCCACCCGTCTTATTCCTCTAATTGGCAAGAGGCAAATGGTTGAGCAGCTAATACGATTAGTTTCCGGTAAGAATAAGGTGATCCGGGTCATGCCCATACCTAAGGTTATGGCTGGTCTTGTTATCACTGGTAATGAGGTTTTCCATGGTCGGATCAAGGACGGTTTTGAAGATGTATTACGCAACAAAATCACTTCTCTGGGTTCGAAAGTCATAAAGGTTTGTTTTGCTCCTGATGATGCGGAACTGATTGCCAAAGAGATTAAACAATGTCTTAATGCAGGGGCTGAGCTGATTATAACTTCCGGCGGGATGTCGGTTGATCCCGATGATGTGACCCGTATGGGGATCAAAGCGGCCGGAGCCGAGGATATGGCTTATGGCACACCGGTACTGCCCGGGGCAATGTTTTTATCGGCAAGAATAGGCAAGGTTCCTGTACTGGGAATACCGGCCTGCGGCATGTTTCATAGGATCACTGTCCTTGATCTGGTATTGCCCCGTATTTTAACCGGTGAGACTATTGACCGCAGGGAACTCGCTGATATGGGACATGGAGGTTTATGCCGCAATTGCAACGAGTGTACATATCCGGTCTGTGATTTTGGCAAATAATTCTTTTAAAGGTCAATGTGATTAATTTTACATGTATAGATAATCGCTCAATTCAGGTTATATTTTGTGTTCTATGACATAAGTTTTACTTCCGAACCTTGCAACAATTCTTCGTTTCTTTCCTGTTTATATCTTTTGTCTCCAATGGCCGCTTAATTTCTGTAATAACTGGAATTACATAGCGTTTCTCCATTGCCTTATCCTAATAAAATCATTTTGAGGAAAGATAACTTTGACTTTATCTTTTTTCTTTGGTTATATTAGTTCAGGGAAACATTTTTTAATGATCAAACTTGTTAAAATACTCGTTTTAATTGCACCTATTGCTTGAGAACGGCAGGTTATTTTTTTGTCGATTTTTTACCTATTAATGTGGCCCTACGGCATTAGAGTCATATATGAAAAACAGCCATTATAATAAAATGAAAGCTATTTTTAGGTGGTATAAATATCTTTTTCCAAGAAAACATAAAGATAATGCTTTTCGTGTTGCACGCTTTGGTCTTACCAGCCGGTTTTCATTGCTCTTGCTGGTAATCGGTCTTATACCTATGTTTATCACAGCCTGGCACATAGAGGCAGGTTCTCTTATGCCGGGAGAAAATTTCTATTTCGCCATTCCCTTCTTTCTTCTGATATTGATCGTTCCCTGTGCCAGATTATTGAGTAACTGGGTTATAAATCGGGATATCAAGACAATTAACCGCTTTTGTCTTGAAATAAAAAAAGGTAATTATAATATTCATTTTGACCTTGGCACTGAAAAGGAAGAAGAGGAACCTTTTATTGTTCTTCTCCGCAATCTTACCTGGTTGAGTCATAGTCTTAACAGCAGGCAGGAAAAAAGTAGGTCCCGTTTAGAGGATATACGGAATAAGCATCGGGATATGCAAGAAAAAGCATTAACAGACGGGTTGACAGGTCTTTATAACCGCAGACATTTCGAAATGGTCCTCCCAGAAATGATAGATCGTGCGGTTGGTGCAAAAACTGTAATAAGCCTTATATTCATAGATTGTGATAAGTTCAAGCATCTTAACGATACCCTGGGGCATCACATGGGAGATATGGCCCTGGAGATACTTGCCAGCAGTATCAGGAGCTGTATCCGTACAGAAAGAGATATTCCCTTCAGATTTGGTGGTGATGAGTTTGCTGTGCTTCTGCAGGGAGTGAATATTGACAGAGCTGTAGACATAGCCGACAGAATCCGTCTACTCTTTCTTGACAACAGGATTGGAGAAGTGACTTTGTCCCTGGGTGTTGCTACGACTTTACCTGACGAGGGGGTATCAAATGGATGGTTGATGAAAAAACTGATTCGGATTGCTGATCAACAGACATATCTGGCCAAGAAAAATGGTGGCAATAATGTTTGTTCGGTCAGTGATATGTTTATAGTTGACAGAAACTCGATGATAGAGGATCTGTAATTGATGATAGACTTGCTGTATTCAGGTATTTTTCTGTTTCAATCTATATGAAATTATAGTAGATATCTGGTAACTATTCAGCGAGATGAACAAACCTCCATAAACTTGGGCTGTAACTGTTCAGATGTCAAGATATCAGCATATATCCGCGTCATAAAATCGCTCAATTCAGGTATTGTTATGTAATTGACAGGAGTTTTCGAATATGAAAGTAACCATTGAATACTGCAGAAAATGAAACTATAAATCCCGTGCCTCCAGTTTGGAGGGTGAGTTGCAAAATAATTTGGGAAATGTGGTGGAAGAGATAAAATTGATTACCAGTTCTGGCGGTGTTTATGAGATTGCTGTTGATGGCAAGAATATTTTTTCCAAAAAGAAATTGAATCGTTTCCCGGAAGATGGGGAAATAGTAAAACTGGTCAGAGAATATCAGGGTTCCTAAGCAATGCTAATTTCAAAACTGGGTTTTGGGTAGTTTCTTATTTTTATGTTACAAGAATTACGGATAAAAAACCTTGCTCTTCTTGAATCTCTTGATCTTTCCTTACCGGAACAGGGAAATGGTCTGGTGGTTTTCACCGGTGAAACCGGAGCCGGTAAATCGATTATTCTCCGGGCGTTGCATCTGCTTGCTGGTGGTCGGGGTGCTGTGTCCTGGATTCGTGGTGACTGTGTACAGGCCGAGATAGAGGCCTGTTTTGCTGTTGACCACAGCCAGACAGAGATAAAAAAAATCTTGATAGAGAGTGAACTTGAAGCCGGGGATGAATGTGTGATCCGGCGGGTTCTGAATCGTCAGGGCAGAAGCCGTTTATTTATCAATGACAGGGCAGTTACCAGCAAACTGGCAGCTAATCTGGCTGGTGAGCTGGTGAGTATTGCTGGTCAGCATGATCATCAGCAGTTATTACAGGCAAAAAAACATCTTGATCTCCTCGATACCTATGGAGAACTCTGGCAGCAACGACAAGAGTTTTCTCGATTATTCAGACAATGGCAGGATCTTGCCGACAGCCTTCGCGATTTACAGAAAAAAGAACAGGAAAAGGAGCAGAGACGGGATTTTCTCCAACATCAGCAGCGGGAAATTCAGGAAGTTGCTCCCTTGCCCGGAGAAGATGAAAGATTGATCAAGGAAAGGAATCTGTTGAAATCTTCAACTATCCTTGCCAATCTGAGCAGTGAGAGTTACAGGCTTCTTCAGGTGAGCGTTACGCCGCATCTGGCAACTATCAGAAAGAACATGGAACAGGCCGCTGATCTGGATCAACCCGTGCAGGAACTGGCGGAACGAATTGTGGCCGCCTGTTATGAGATAGAAGATCTGGGTGGGGAATTAGTTGCTTATCGTGATAGTCTGCCCATGGATACATATCGTCTTGAAGAAATTTCCGCTCGGCTGGCCCAGTTGAAACAGTTGCAGCGCAAATATGGGCAGAGCATGGAAGATGTTATTTTGTATGGACAAAAGATCGGGGAAGAGTTAGAGAGCCTGACCGACATAGAAGAGAGTATTGCAACATTAAAAAAAGAAGTTGTTAGAGCCGGGGATTTGGTGCTGGCACAAGGCATGGCATTAACGACAGTCCGTAAGCAAGCGGGACAAAGACTTGCGGCAGCCATGGAGGTAGAGTTGTCTTCTCTTCATTTTTCTCAGGCTGTTTTTATGGTCGATATCTGCTCTTCATCTGAGCTTGAAACCGGAGTACAGGTGACCGGTTTTGATGTTGTCCAATTTCTTTTTTCCGCTAATCCTGGTGAAGAGGCAAAACCGCTTGCCAAAGTTGCTTCCGGTGGTGAACTGTCTCGCTTGATGCTGGCCATGAAGTGTATGCTGGCTCGGCGGGATCAGGTAGAAACTGTCATATTTGACGAAGTGGATGCTGGTATTGGTGGACAGGCAGCAGAAGCGGTGGCAATTAAAATCAGCGAACTGTCTGGTCATCATCAGGTGCTGTGTATCACTCATCTTCCTCAGATAGCCGCCTATGCTACAACCCATTACCAGGTGGAAAAGAGAGTTAAGGACGGACGGACAAACACAGTCATCAAGCTCCTTGACCAGGAAGAGCGGGTGGTTGAGTTGGCGAGAATGCTTGGCGGTGAATCTATGTCCGGGCAGACCATTGCCTATGCCCGTGAATTGGCAGAAAAAGGTAATAACAACAGGTAAATATTCAACGAATAAGATTAGATTGTGTGAGCCTAATTGAGCCACAATTTGAACCGTTCGTCGTTGTACTGCTGTTGGATAAATCCGGTATTGTAATTAGATCCAGCGGACAGTTTAAAGAAAATCTTGTTTACCAAAAAATATAAATCGAATATAGTATGTACATGTGTACATCAAGGAGCAGAGAATGTATCTCACTATAGATACATCGGCTTTGATTGCGGTCATTGGAAATGAGAAGTCGAAAGATAGAATAATAGAACTTACAGCAAGCTATTCACTTTATGCTCCTGTATCAGTGCACTGGGAAATCGGTAATGCATTTTCTGCTATGTTTAAAAGGCAAAAAATAGATATAGAATTAGCAAAGCTTGCACTGAAAGCTTACCAGGAAATTCCCATAAAATTTATTGATGTTCCGTTAGAGCAAACGCTGGAATTGTCTTACAGTCAAAGAATATATGCTTACGATGCTTATCTTATTCAATGTGCCCAGCAAACAAGTACTTCGTTATTAACATTAGATAAAGGGCTGAAGATTGTAGCAAAAAACATTGGAATTCA
Source organism: uncultured Desulfobulbaceae bacterium (assembly GCA_964423765.1). GTDB lineage: Bacteria > Desulfobacterota > Desulfobulbia > Desulfobulbales > Desulfobulbaceae > DRLX01. The sequence continues at coordinate 6,607 of CAYRGM010000010.1, read as the reverse complement.
AGTATTAGAGGTGGGGCAATGAAAGAATATAGTGTTACAGAAGCTAGACAACATTTCGCATCTATATTAGATGAGGCCAGAAAAGAAGGTGTTGTTTGTGTCAAAAAAAGAGACGGTGAATCATTTTATATAAAGCCAGCAATACAAAAAAAATCACCTTTGGATATTAAAGGGGTTAATCTTGGTATGTCTTCTATCGAGATAGTTGATATTATTAGAGAAGGCAGAGAATATGAACTGCAACAAAAAATCTGATGTCTGAAATCTCTGCAATCGGACTCTTTTCAGGTGGTCTTGATTCCATATTGGCCTGTCATCTGGTCAAAGCTCAAGGAATCCGGGTTATACCGGTTAAATTCGTTACTCCATTTTTTGATTATCATCTCCTGGCTGATCCGGATGTGTATCAGCAGGAAATAATGAGAAAATTTTCATTATCAGTGGAGCTGGTTGATATAAGCAGAGGATATATTCATCTTCTCAGAAAACCAAGGCATGGGTTTGGCAAGAATTTTAACCCTTGTGTGGACTGTAAAATCTTTATGATGAACAAAGCTAGGGAGTTGATGGAGAAATGGGGGGCTTTGTTTATTTTCAGCGGAGAAGTGCTTGGTCAACGGCCTATGTCCCAACGACGGGATACCTTACGGGTGATTGAACGGGATTCAGGTTGCGATGATATTCTTCTCAGACCACTTTGTGCAAAAAAATTAAATCCGACCAAGCCGGAACGGGAAGGACTTGTTGACCGCCAGCAGTTACTTGATTTTGTCGGTCGTGGGCGCAGACCACAGTTGGAACTGGCAGAGAAATTAGGTATCCGTGAATATCCCAACGCCGGAGGAGGTTGTATATTAACTGATCCAAATCTTGCGCTCAGGATTAAAAAACTGTATGAGGGATTATTTACTTCCCTGCCGGCTGAAAATTTTACAGTTAGAGATATAAATTTGCTTTTTACAGGCAGACATTTTTGTCTTCCGGGTGGGTTCTGGTTAGTGTTAGGAAGGAATCAGGAAGACAATCAACAACTTCTTGAGCTTAGACAGGATGGTGATATTATTTTATTGATGCCTGAGCGACCAGGTCCGACTGGTTTGCTTCGTTTTATCCCTGATAATAATCTTATCTTATCGGAAAATCAGACTCTATGTAATGAACTATCTGGTTGGCAGGTAAATGATATTTATGAATGTCTGATAAAAGCAGCTGGGCTTGTCGTCCGTTATGGTCGAAAAATCGGGGGTAGATTGCTACCGGGACAGGTAATGTTCGAACGGGGTAGGGTGAAAATGGATATGGAGACCGCCCCCCTTTCTGATGAGGTTTTTAAGGAGTGGCTGTTGTAGTTTTTGTTTTTTTATCCTTTATTATTTATCGGAGTCTACGCTTGCCTATTTTGTTCAGGAGTAAGAAACTAACCATTCTGTCTTCCGTCTTCCGTCTTCTGTCCCCTGTCTTCTGTTCACCGTATCCCGTATCCACTGTTCAACCTGAGCCCTGCTGGGCAGCAGGCCTGATACTTTCAGTTTTCCATTAATGATCAGGGCCGGGGTGTGGATTACCCCGGCCCTGCCGATTTCGTCAGGATCATGGATCTGCTCAATATCTGCACCAAGGTCTAACTTGGAAAGTATTTCTATAACCATGCTTTGCAGGTTGTTGCAGCTCAGGCATGGCTTACCAAAAATCCTGATGACCAGCCCATCCTCAATCCCGTTATCTCCATGAAGGTGTTTTGCATATTCTTTAAGAAGGGCTATTCTGTACTTCTCTTCCATGCCTGCCGGGATATAATTTTTTTCCTTTATGCTCCTGAAGAGAAAATCCATGGCCTCGATTTCTGGTAACTGGCAGGCAGTTGCTTTATTGATTGCAATATCCAGACCGATCAGGCCGATGCTGGTGGCACCTATTTTTATAGTTCTTGATGTGGCTGCGTCCATATCAGGTGACAGGTGACACAGGTTACAGGGGAATAGGGGATACAGGTTCTCTCGTTCCCACGCTCCTGCGTGGGAATGCCTAATTGCCATTGCTTAAAGTGTAATGCTATTTTTCAAACTCTATAATATCATAGAAATTCTGTAGTTTCGATAAAAATAGAAAACTTTCCTTGAATTGTACCGCAACCATGTCATCATCTGAAAGAAAAATCCAATTAAGCAGGGTCAAGGATATTTTCCCTAAAGAGATTCTTGAACACTTAAGCTGCCTAACTGAGCATCATTCGGAAGGCATATATCTTGCCGGTGGTACGGTGCGGGATCTGCTGATTGGCCGTAAACCTGCTGATCTGGATCTGACAGTATCATTTAATGCCCGGCAATGGGCCTATGAATTAAGTAATTGTTGTGGCGGAGCTCTTGTTGCACTTGGCCGGGAGGAGGATGCTGCCCGGGTGGTGTGGAAGAATATAAATTTTGATTTTACATCATTTAGAGATGGAACCACCACCATTGAGCAAGATCTGAGCCTGCGAGACTTCACAGTTAACAGTCTTGGTATTTGTATTGATAAGATGTTAACCAGTGACCGTTCCCATAAGGATCAGCTTTTACCGGTTATTGACCCCTGCCATGGTCTAAAAGACCTTGCAGCAGGGGTTATTCGTTTCAGCTCATCCCGCTCACCACTTGATGATCCCCTGCGTCTTTTGCGGGCTTTCCGATTCGGAGCAATTCTTGGTTTTGATGTTATTCCAGAAACCATGAAGATAATTCGTCGTCACCGGGATCTCATCGGCAGAGTTTCTCCGGAAAGAATAGCCTGTGAGCTTGACCATATCATGGCGAGTACAAGGGCTTATCAGGGATTTGCCCTGATGAAGGAAAGCAAAATACTTTTTACTATTTTTCCTGAGCTGTTATCGGGTGTGGGCATGGAACAACCTGCCAGCCATCACCTTGATGTTTTTGATCATTTACTGGTAACTTTAACGGAGATGGAAAAAATCCAGGCTAATCCCGGTAAATATTTTCCAAAACATCAGGGACTGATGTTTTCCTCATTGCATAAAAGGCAAAAAAGACTTTATCTGAAATGGGCAGCATTATTGCATGACCTTGGGAAACCTGTAACATATAATATCAAAACAGACAAGGTCGATAAATATCCGGTAAGCAGCAGGCAAAATATTGCCGGGGACGGCCAGATAACTTTTTATAATCATGATATCCGGGGAGCAGAACTGGTTGCTGTCATTGGTGAGAGGCTTCGCTGGTCACGGCAACATGTCCAGTCTGTGAGCTTGCTGGTCAGAAATCATATGCGTCCTTTTTTTTTAGCCAATGATTTACGCAAAGATAAACTGACCCTGAAAGGGTGTTTACGGTTGATAAAAACGGTTGATGAAGAGTTGTCCGCTCTGTTTATGCTTGCCATGGCTGATGCTCTGGCTGGCAAGGGAGATAATCGTCCCGATAAAATTGAACAGGAAATCGCAGAGCTGTTTACCCGTCTCTATCAGGTGTGGCAGGAACGGGTAATGCCGATACGAAATGTTCCACCGCTTATCACCGGTAACGATTTGATTACAGAATTGGATTTGCAGCCAGGACCTTTATTTCGTGAACTCCTTGAGCTAATTGAGGAAGCCCATTTAGAGGGAAAAATAACCAGTCGTGCCCAGGCTCTGGACCTGGCCAGTGAGCTTGTTAAAGGGTGCTGAATAGTTTTTCATTATCTTTCTGGATATCGTAAACACTCTCTAAATATCTCCAATGAACGCTTAAATATAATCTGATACCAATAGTTGAAGCTGGATAATATATTATTTTAGAAAAATTGTTTAAAACAAATTGATAAGGAATAATATGGAACAACAACTTCAGGCAATTCTGACCGGTAAACATTTAACCGCTTGTTTCCAACCGATAATAAACTTGGACAGCCGTTCAATTTATGGTTACGAGGGGTTAATCCGCGGGCCAAGTGACAGCCCGCTCCACTCACCTCTGATGCTTTTTGAAGCTGCATCACGACATAACCGCCTTGTTGAGTTAGATATTCTTTGCCGGAAAGTAATTATCGCTCAATTTGCCAGACTTGATCTTCCGGGTAAACTTTTTATCAATATCGATCCGCTCACCATTATCTGTAATAAATTTAACCCTGGCGAAACCATGAAGTTTGCCAAAAAGAATAATCTGGACAGCAATAGAATTATTATTGAAATAACCGAAACCAGACCAATCAACAATATCGCCATTATTCAAAAAACTATTACCCATTACCGGGCAATGGGGTTTAGAGTTGCCCTGGATGACCTTGGTGCCGGTTATTCTGGTCTTAAATTATGGTCAGAAATTAGACCTGATATTGTCAAAGTTGATCGTCATTTTATCCAAAATGTCAATGATGATAAAATTAAACAGGAATTTATCCGGACAATTTTAAGTACTGCCACTTCCCTAAATTGCACAGTCATCACTGAAGGAGTAGAGACCAAACATGAGTATTCAACTCTGCGAAAACTTGGTGTAAGTATGGCCCAGGGATACTATTTCGCCCGGCCGGAAACCAGTCCACCCCTGACAATATCCGCCAAACTATTTAGAAAAAAAGAACCTCGGGCAAAAGACGAGTTTTCTCCATCTATTGCAAAAATCATGCGGCCGATCATATCCGTTGAAGCCTCTGAAACCGTGATGACGATAGGGAAACTCTTCACAAGGCTACCTGAAACTGAGACACTTGCCGTTATCCATGACGATGAAGTTATCGGCATGGTATTAAAGAAGAACTTCATGAATATCTACGCCCGGCTATATGGTAAAGAGTTATTTGGCAAAGACTCTGTAATCAAGCACATGAACAGCAATATTATTGTTGTTGAAAAAAACATGACCATGGAAGAGGTCAGCTATAAATTAACCACATGCATTGATACATATACAGAAGAGTTTATCATCATCGATAGAGGCAGACTTGCTGGCAAGGCGTTGTTGATTGACCTTCTTCATCATATTACAAAACTACAGATCAGGCAGGCAAGACATGCCAACCCCCTCACCATGTTGCCGGGTAATGTCCCTATTCAGCAGCAGATACAGAAATGTTTTGATAAAAAGACCAGGTTTACAGTCTGCTATTTCGATTTGGACTACTTTAAGCCTTTCAACGATATCTTCGGGTTTTTTAAGGGCGATGAGGTTCTGCTCCTTATTGCTGAATTGCTTAAAAAATATATTCAACCAAAAGACGGTTTCATTGGTCATATAGGTGGAGATGACTTTATTGCTGTTTTTGACGGAAACAATAGGTGGGAAGCAATTATTCGAAAAATTATAAAGGAATTTGACAATAAAATAAATGCTTTTTACGAAGGGAAATTAAACGATAACCAAACAATAACAGCAATCGACAGACAGGGCAACAAATGTTCATACGGACAGATGGGCTTATCCGTTGGAGCAGTGCTGATAGATAAACCAAAAAAAGCCGCTAATATTGATCTATCGAAGGAAGCAGCTCTGGCAAAACATCATGCCAAGTCCATATCAGGTAGTGTTCTTTATATCCATAGTCCACATTTTCAATAACTACAGACATCGTAAATGTCCTATTTTTGCAGATTAGCCATATCAACTGAAATTGGCACTATTGTAATCATTGCTGACAACTGCGGGTTGAGCCGTCTTTGCCTGATGACCCGTTCACAGAATGATGATTTTTCTTTCATTGAAGATGGAGCCAGGGCACAGCTAATCATAAAAGAAACCGTTAAACAGCTTGAGGAATTTTTTCAAAAAAAAAGACGCTGTTTCGACCTTCCTATTTCTGTACAGGGTAGTATTTTTCAGCATAGAGTTTGGCGGCTTCTTCAGAACATTCCCTATGGAAAAACAGCGAGTTATAGCTCTCTTGCTGAGATAATCGGTGATCGTAACAAAGCCAGGGCGGTGGGTGGAGCCGCCCATGCCAACCCGCTTCCCATTATTATTCCTTGTCACCGGCTTATTGGTAAGAATGGTGAACTGACCGGCTTTGCTGGCGGTATGGCAATGAAAAAATTTCTTCTCCAACTGGAAGGATACTTATCCACTGGTTGAGATTACATTAAGGGTTTGTTCAGCAATAAATATGGTTAATTTTGATCCGACATGGCTATGTTGTTTCGTGACAGACCCTAAAGGATTTCTGGCGGAAACGGCAAACTACTTTGTTTTCTGATAACAATAGAGGAGAAAGATATGGTTGACATCATTATTGGTTCGGTTCCACCCATGGGGCCGTCCACGAAAAAACCAGACATTAGCGGTAAAACGATTGAAGCGGAAATACTTAATATCAGAATACCACGACAGAAGATTACTAAGAGAGAGGGAGAGGAGCGACGCAGACAATTCCGCCGGGATCCGATCGGGGGCAGGATTTTAACTATCCTGATCTCTAATTCCAGCTTGCTTCCTCATGATATCAGCTCTGCAAGATATAAAATAAGGCTGAATTTTGTCAAAAAATAGGGGTAACTCAGCGAGATGAACGAAGATGGAGTGCAGCTGAATAGTTACCTTTAATTTTTCCCTTTTCAACAAATGTTATTTTCCGGTGGAACGAAAAATAATTAACTTCCCGATTTGCCCTATTGTTGTTAGATATCTTG
>CAYRGM010000009.1:9521-26411 GCA_964423765.1 uncultured Desulfobulbaceae bacterium | reverse complement strand
CTCGTTGCACTCGCTTACCTGGTGCAGATCAAGTTATAAAATCGCTCAACTCAGGCAATAGTCAAATGTAACAAATTACCTTGATTTCTGGTTTCTGGTAACTGGAAAATTTCATTATGGGAGGTGTGTGAGCAAATAATGACTAAAAATATCATATTGATCGGCTTCATGGGAGTGGGTAAAGGATGTACAGCCAGAATCCTGTCTAAAAAGAGCGGATGGTTCACTGTGGATACAGATGATTTGATTGAAGCCATGGTGAAAATGAAAATCCGCAATATATTTGCAGAACATGGAGAATCATATTTTCGTAATCTGGAACAGCAAACAGCCAACTGGCTGAGAAAAAATGTCCAAAAAACCATTGTCTCCACGGGAGGCGGTTTTTTTCAAGTCAAAAATATCAAGAAACTTGGCATGGTGGTTTATTTACATTCCAGTGTGGATGGAATCATTGAATCCATTCTCAAACACCCTGATGCGGGCAGAAAAATAAAAAAACGACCGCTGCTTAAAGACCTTGATAAGGCCCGGCAACTGTTTTCCCGGCGGTTACCCCTTTATCGTATGTCAGCCGATGTGGAAATTATAGTGGAAGGCCGGGAACTGGAAGATATAGCTGAAGAATTACTGGAATTTATGTAACTATTCAGCTGCACCCCACGGAGTCTCGTTCCTCGCTTACCTCTCCGCCCATTTTGAGCTTCTTGAGTAACATTAGTACGCTGCAAAGCTCAAAATGGACGGATAGGTAAGCGAGCGTGCGAGACTCCGTGAAGCACATCTGAATAGTTACGAATTTATAAGATAGTGGAAATCTGGTTGATATAGCAGGTATTGCGGGAATAATGAACATGCGACTGAATTATGAACAGTTGACAGCAAGGCTAACCGCATCATGGAAACTGCTTGAGCATTGTTGCCTTTGTCCTCGTAAGTGCGGGATAAACAGGATACAAGGTGATATGGGATTCTGCCGGACCGGCCGAGAAGCAATGGTCTGCTCTTATGGAGCACATTTTGGTGAGGAATCTCCTCTTGTAGGCAGAAATGGTTCAGGGGCAATTTTTTTCTGCGGCTGTAATCTTGGTTGTCTCTTTTGCCAAAACCATGAAATAAGCCAGATTGAGATCCGTCATGGGGCAGAAGTAAACAATGTGGAGGCAAAAGAGCTGGCTGCAATCATGTTTGATTTGCAGGCCAGAGGGTGTGCCAATATTAACCTGGTAACTCCGTCCCACTTGATTCCTCAAATTATTTCAGCTCTTCAGCTTGCATTTGAGCTGGGGCTTAACATTCCAGTTGTTTATAACAGCGGTGGTTACGATAGTGTAGAGTCTCTGCGTCTTCTTGATGGGATTGTCGATATTTACATGCCTGACTCTAAATTTATTTTGGCTGATTCCAGCAAGAAATATTTACAGGCTGCCGACTATCCGGAAGTTATGTGCAGGGCTGTAACGGAAATGCATCGCCAGGTTGGTGATCTTGTTATTGATGATAACGGTATTGCCAAACAGGGGTTATTAGTACGACATCTGGTTATGCCTGGTTTTTTTGAGGAGAGCAGGGCGATAATGCGATTTCTTGCTGAAAAGATCTCAAAAGATACTTTTGTCAATATCATGGATCAGTATCATCCATGTCACCGAGCAGTTAACGACCCGAAACTGAATAGAACCTTATCCCCCGGTGAATATGAACGGGTAATAAAGGCTGCCCGTGAGCTGGGTCTCTACAGATTTAATACGGTTGATTTTGAAAAATTATTAGCCATGATTTAGTAAAGGGGAAATATACCTTTTTATAATTTAAAACATCGTAAAATGAGCAGATAAAAAAATGGTAAAAAGTTCTGTAACTCCAAATGGTTTCCGGGTTGGTGTCCATAAACCTTCCTATCAGGTCCCGAATCTTCGTTCCCATGATTTTATTTTCACTCTTGGGTTGATCGATAATAATATCCCGCTGGTAAATGAGCGTAATTTTCCCGGGGAAGATGTAGACGAGCAAAACGGTCGCTGGATTTATGAAGTTATGAATCCACTGCCATTTCGCGGGGTTGTTTTCATTGATTCGGGCTGGGCAAAATTAAAGGCTGCCCAACCGGAATCTATTAAAATATCTTCTCCTGCTCCATGTTCACTGAGAAAAACTCTGGCGGGGCATATTGATGATCCTGTGAAAATCAAACAGATTATTGCCTCTCTTCATAAACCACTACTCTATAGCCTGGCGGCTAACTCAACTGATGGGGAAGAGCTGGTTCTTCTTGCCCGAAACTGCTGCCGGTTCATTGATGATGAGCAGGGTAACCCTTGTGGACTGCATTATACTCAAAACGAAAAGACAGGTAAAGTTCAAGCTGATATTGATGATTTTGATCTTTTTGAAAGCATTGCCAATAACCCATACCTACCGGATATTTATAAAGAGGTCATGGTTCTGCGTCCCGGCACCCAGGGGGCAAGCGAGATTGTCGGAGAGTACCACCAGGACGAAACCCATGTCTTTGAATATCTGCGTCGTAACTCGTATATTCCCCATGGACATTTTGCCGCCAATATGGGGCACGATGCCATCCGCTACCGGACTGCCGAGTTAAGCAGCAAGGATATACAAGGCTTACGGCATCTTTATTATCAGCGAACTTTTGTTGCCACCGGACAGCAGTTAGGCCTGGATATTGATATCAGGCGGCGACCATTAACCGTCGGGGAACTTGAACAGTTAAGGCTTAGTATTATTGCTGAGCTGGTAAACAATCGCCAAACCAATCGTTCTACCACTCTATGGGGTTGGAATTTTGGTTGTGATTTTTCAGGTTCCGGTTACCGGCTTCATGCCTCACATCAGATGATTCACCAGCAATATGCCATGATTCCCGAACAGGTTGACTGTCTTGATGGAGGAAAAATTAACTGTTATAGCTGTGGTGATATGGTGGCAGATCTAATTACCACTTACCAGGCAGATTATCAGCGAGACTTTTTTGACGATTATCTCTCAGCAATCAGGGGTAACAGCCGGGTGGATGGAAACCGGGAGCTTCCTGCTGAACTGATCGTTCATAAAAACAAATCAGTTATTTTATTTGTACCCAAGGCTCAGGTATCACAATGGGAATTACAGATCATGGTCATTGCCAATACCAATAACCAGCCAGTTGGTAATATTCTTGAAGCTGATACAGAAATTCGCAAAGATATTGATCAAACTATCCTGATGGCACAGAAAATCTATGCAGGTCTTGGGGTGCGGATGGTCACTTCCATTGAGTATCCTAAACGGCTGGGACTTGCAAACGGGCAGAGGCTTCTTTATGCTTTTCTTCCCAAACTTCCCTGGTCGATGGGAGGTTTCAGTGAGGCCCAGCAAAGGTATATATGCGGTCATTTTCCTGAGGACTTTGCCCGGGCCTGTGCAGATCAAGTTAAAAAATCGCTCAACTCAGATTGAAAAGGGAACCAACATGAAAAAAGGGTATTTTGGTCAATGGGGGGGAGCGTTTATTCCGGAAGTACTCCATGCAACTTTTGTTGAGCTGAACCAGGCCTATGAACAGGCAAAAAATGATCAATCTTTCTGGCAGGAATATCTTGATTTGATGGGCAATTATTCGGGGCGGCCGACGCCGCTTACTTTTGCAGGTAATTTAAGCGATAAACTTGGTGGAGCCAGGATTTATATTAAGCGGGAAGACCTTAACCATACCGGTGCTCATAAAGCCAATAATGTCATGGGGCAGGGGCTGTTGGTGAAGCGGATGGGTAAGAAACGGGTTATTGCCGAGACTGGAGCCGGTCAGCACGGGGTGGCAACTGCTACCATGGCTGCTCGTTTTGGTTTTGCATGTACTATTTATATGGGAGAAGAGGATGTTATCCGGCAAAGACCAAATGTTTTCTGGATGGAAAAACTTGGAGCAACAGTGGTGCCGGTCAAAGATGGAGACAGAACTTTAAAAGATGCCATCAATGAGGCGTTTCGTGACTGGGTAACCAGTATGGATGATACCCATTATGTCCTGGGAACTGCCTGTGGACCGCATCCGTTTCCGGAAATGGTTGCCTGGTTTCAGTCAATTATAGGTCAGGAGGCCCGGCAACAGATCATTAAGCAGCACGGGACAATACCGGCCCGGGTCTATGCCTGTGTGGGCGGAGGCTCCAATGCCCTAGGGATATTTCAAGGGTTTATTAATGAACTAGGGGTAGAGTTAATTGGGGTTGAGGCCGGCGGCAAGGGAGTTGACAGTGACCAACATGCCGCCCGAATGCAAGGTAAACGAGCGTCTCCCGGAGTGGCTCAAGGTTATAAAACCATGTTTCTTCAAGATAAAGACGGTCAGATGCTTGATACCCATTCCATTGCTGCTGGTCTTGATTATGTTGGTATTTCACCAATCCTTGCCGATCTTGGTGAGCAGGGTAGGGTTCGTTTCGAGGCCGCCCTGGACAGCGAGGTTCTTGAAGCCCTTGTCATGGTTATGGGTACAGAGGGAATTATTCCGGCTCTGGAATCTGCCCATGCCTTTGTTCAGGCCATCAAAGAAGCCCCGTCCATATCCCGTGATGAAGCCATAATTATTAATATGTCCGGCCGGGGAGACAAGGATATTTTTACAATTGCCCATGCCTTTTCCGATCCTTCCTGGCAGGAATTTATTATCAGCCGGGCTGAAGAGTACAAAAAATAAAAAATACAAATAAAATGGAACAAATAGAAAACGACCCTTGGGAAGCCCTGGGAACTCTAATTGATGAAGAGCCTGCCCATGTGTTGAGCAGATTGTATGAAATGTACGATAATGATATCAAAAAACATGGCGTCAATCATGAACCTTCGCAACTGTTTTTCCGGCGGTTATCACAGGCAGTAGAGTTATGCCGGACATGTAATCTGAACAGGCGATGAAAATAGGAGCTATTTCTATAGTCGCCCCAAATAATCTTCAATCCAGATTTATTTATGCATATTCTTGTATTTGAACAAAATGGTTCCGGACAACACAAGACATCCGGGATAAAAAAATACGGCCATCCTGATGACAGGATAGAGTTAATAAGTATTGATGGGGCAACTCTTCCTGAATTTATTGATGAGCCGGAAAACTTTCTTGACCTTGATAATCTTAAAGCTGATCTTGTTCTTAATTATTTGCCTCATCCTGACCTTTCCCATTACCTCATAAAAAGATGTCATGAGATCAACATCCCTATAGTGGCATCTGGCAAAAAAAATGAACTGGGGCACACCCCGTTTACCTGTTGTGCTCTTGGTCGTCATCCCGACCTTGGTCGCTATGGGCAGCGATTTGGTTTCCCTGAGTACCGGGTATCTATGGAAAATGGAATAATTACTGCTGTTGAAGTTATGCGCGGTGCTCCCTGCGGGGCAACTTGGAAAGTAGTGGAGGAAGTGGTCGGGCATGGGATAGAGGAAGCACTTGTTCTGCTGCCCCGACTTATTCAGTATAATTGTTCAGCTAATCCCGCCCGTTTTGACCCGGTAAGCGGTAAAAGCCCGGTTCATTATGCTGGATATACACATCGGGCAGCCTTAAAAAAAGCAATTAATAATTGCGTACTGTCTGAGTAACACAAAAACGAGTATAGGGGATCCCATACATGAAAAGGTGTGTTATTTGTCGAGATCAACAAATGGTGCCGTGGAGTCGAGGTGGACACTCTCCAGTAACTCCATGGGAGCTTGATCAAAATCATGTGACATGCTGTCTGGGCAAAGAGCTTGATCATTAAAAGTGGAAATCATGTTTGCGAGTGTCCAGCGGTTAAGATAGTAGACAACCAGTTCAGGAAGTTTGGTATAGATAGTTTCTGTGGGGTTGGGATCAATAAAGCTTGAATTATGCAGTTTTTCGATGGATAAAGTTTGGGTTTTGTAAAAATTCTCAAGAAACATGAGTTCAGCAGGAAGATTGCCCTTAATCCCGATACGGGTAAAACCTCTAAGAATGACCTTAAGCATCTTTTTTCCTATTACTGCCATGGAATAGGGGATGTAGATTTCTCTCGGGCTGTTGAGTTCCAGATAGGAGCGAAGGGTGAGGATGAGATCGGCTAACTCAACCGGGTCTTTGTCAACAAAGTGATAGGTTTCTCCACTGAACTCTGCACGATTTAACAGAACATGATGGATAAGATAAGGTAATTTGTTGGCATTGGAATAGGAGTGCATGACCTTCTTTTTGGTAAACATGACCGGCATGGACTCGTCGGCAATGGAAAAGAAGAGACGGTGGAACCCTTGAGTTTTATGATCGTGCTCTCCGTATACAATTGCCAGCCGGATGCAGGTGTAATCAAGACCTGCACTTTTGTGCATATACTTTAATGTCTCTTCGGCCATGAGCTTTGATTTTGCATAACTGTTCATCTTTGGAGTGATATCAAGTTGCTCTTCTTCGGTAAGGTTTACACCGTTTGGCATAGTGGCGGCAGAGCTGATGTAAATGTAGGGAATTTTTAGTGCTGCGGCTGCTCTTGCAAGATTAAGAGTGCCTAAATAGTTGACTTCAAGTGCCAGCTGAGAGTCTGATCCTATATTGGCAATGGCTGTATTGATAACAAAATCAGGCTGTATTCGTTTCAGATAATCTTTGATGTCGACAGAATTTCTGATAGACAGTTTTTTGCTGCTTGGTGCTCGTAGTTCTATAGAGTCCCGGGTTTTGGTTTTAAAGTAGTGAGCAAGGGTGCCACCAATAAGTCCGGATCCGCCGATGAGAACGCCTATAAGTTTTTTTGAAGAACTATTGTTTAGTGTCACAATGCAATATATTAAAATTTAAACAGGAAGCGATTTTTCTTTACCATACACCATCTAATATATAGAGCAAGTTAACATGAAGCATGAATGATTGGGGACATCATCTTGTTGATAAATTTATCATAAAAATAAAATCAGGAAACTTCAATCATCGTCAAGATTGACACCTGAATTGAGCGATTTTATGACGCAGAGATGTGCTGATATCTCGCCGTTGCACTGCTGTGTGCCAAGGCTTCTAAGGAAACCACAGGCATACTCGTTGGTCTGCCCACGGATTTCCTTAAAAGCCTTGGCGTGCAACGGAGTCTCGTTGCACTCGCTTACCTGGTGCAAATCAAGCTAAAAAATCGCTCAACTCAGGTAGAAGATTAATAAACTTGAAATAATTATTTTTTAAATATCCTGAATTCTTATAATATGTGCATAACCTCGCCAAGGTGGTCGATTGTGATAAATGCGTGATGTCAAAGACAATACTCAGATGTATACTGCACAATCAGTTACCACTCTTTTTTCTGATTAATCATCATACAGGTGATAATTTTTTTCATAACTATGGAATAAAAATTGGGCATGGAAATTGTATTACGGAATGCCTGAAGTTGTTGCCGTCCCGCTTCAGACTGTTTTTCATTGACAATGTCACATATAATCCTTATGTTTTATACTAAGACTTAATATAATGTTCAATTATGTTGAAATGTTTATTGTGATATGGGACTTGTATGTTAAGAAATTATCAAATGGTATTTTTTGAATTGTCTGGTTAACATCGCAAAGAAATCAATTAGTTCTCGTTGCACTCGCTTACCTGGTGCAGATCAAGTTAAAAAAACGCTCAACTCAGGTTTATATATTTAAGAAAATAAAGTTTCGGTGAGAAGTCTTTTTTATTGCTCTCATCAATTATAGGGATTTTTACTGAAGTGATATAATATCCTTCAAAATCTAAGAGTTCAGGGGGTTTTTATGAAAAAGATTATGATTATTGTTATGGCTCTTGCTTTTGTTATCAGTGCTTCCACTAATGTTCTGGCTTCAAGATCTAAGTGTACAGTGGACAGCGTAGACAATCAGACTGTAACCATGACATGTGAAAGAGCTGATCGGTTGACAGTTGGTGATAATGTAACCGTCAGGGCATCTTCAAGAGTTAAATGTACAGTTGACAGCATAGAAGGTCAGACTGTAACCATGACATGTGAAGATGCCGCTAATTTGACAGTTGGTGGTGAGGTAACCGTAAGGGTAGTAAAAGAGAAAGCCCTTGAGGGTTGCTGATATTATTATTTTGTTGTTGTTTGTTGATACGACGGGTTGATGTTTTTTCATCAACCCGTTTTTTTTTGTATTCTTTTTGCATTATGAAAGTCCTAATATTTACATAAGAGTATCAAAATAATATCAACAAGTTATCTATTGATTCATGGGAGATACCATCGTGTTAGTTTAGTGTATTAGTAACTATTCAGCGAGATGAACAAACTCCCATAAACTTGGGCCGTAACTGTTCAGATGTGCTTTATATTCGTTCATTTCGGAGTCTCGTTCCTCGCTTACCTGAGCTTCGCAGCGTACTAATGCTACTCAAGAAGCTCAGGTAAGCGAGGAACGAGACTCCGAAATGGGCGAAGATGGAGTGCAGCTGAATAGTTATGTGTATTATTCCATGTTCTTGTCAACATCCTGTAAAGGTGTTCGCTAAACTTTAGGCTACCTTGAAAAATTGCCTTTTCGCCCAAACTCTTTGTTGCAAGAAAAATTTTATCCTCGGAATATTAACTATATGCCTGCGGTAAAATTTTTCTTGCACCTCGATTTTGAACGAAAATTCTAATTTTTCAAGGCACCCTTTAGACTTTCATCGTTCATTGTGGCGAAAATTATGCTCCAGCCATGCTGGTTACGGAAATGATATATGGATTTGATTAAAGCTGTTCTTCTTGGTGTTGTGCAGGGACTCACTGAATTCTTACCTGTCTCAAGCTCCGGTCACTTGGTGATTGGAGCAGAAATTCTTGGTTTCCAAGATGCTTCCGGTATTGCCTTTGAGGTTTTCCTGCATCTTGGCACTTTGTTGGCTGTGATTATTGTTTTTCGCCGGGATTTGCTGCTGATGATTCGTTCCCTGTTTGTTTCGGCTGAGGTACGCAGGCAGGATGCGGAGCTTTCCCGGTTGTTTTCCTGGAATATTTTTATTGTGGTTGCCACCTTGCCTGCGGTTGTGGTTGGGCTTTTTTTGAAAGATTACATAGGAATAATTTTTGATAATATTCTGATAACCTTTATTATGCTGGCTGTTACTGGGACTCTCATGCTGCTTACTAAAAAAATCCCTAATGGTCGCAGGGCAGTAAACTCTCCCAGAGCGTTTGTAATTGGAATTGCCCAGGCCATTGCTATTTTGCCCGGGCTGTCTCGCTCCGGTTCGACTATTTTCACTGGAATGCTACTTGGGATTAACAGGGAAACCGCGGCCCGTTTTTCATTTATCATGTCTATTCCGGCTATACTTGGTGCCGCAGTTATAAAACTTGGAGATTTAATTAATACTCCTCCCGGCCGGGATGAGTTGTTAGCTATAGGAGTAGGCACTGTGGCTTCAGGTATTTCTGGATATTTTGCCATTATTCTGTTAATGGGAATTGTCAAACAGGGCAGGTTACATTGGTTTGGTTATTATTGTTTTCTTATTTCGGGCATAGGGTTTGTCTGGTATTTTACCAGGTGAGCTGTTGGCTTCGGGTTGCAAACCCGTCTCTGGTTTCTTTTAAAATTTTTAAAAAATAAAAAATGGATCCACAATCACTTCCAGCAAAAGAGCTGGAAATTTATCAGAAAATAAAAAAGCAGTATGCCGTTGCTTTTGAACCTTTTTCTATTGCTGATATCAGGCTTAATCTGCTTAAGATTACCGATCTTGAACAGGTTTTAGATGGAAAAAATCCTCTTGATGACCCCTCTTCTTTTCCATTCTGGATTCGTTTATGGGAAGCGGCCATGGTACTCTCAGATTTTATTGGCCGGCGAACTTTTTCTGAGGGCACTATTGTCCTGGAACTTGGGGCAGGACTAGCTGCCCCAGGCTTAACTGCCGCAGCCTGTGGGTGCGAAGTAGTGCTGACTGATTATGAAGAAATAATTCTTGATTTTTCCAGGGTTAATGCAGCAGCAAGCGGTCTAAGTAATGTTTCTTTCAGTCTTCTCGACTGGCAGGACCCACCGGAAATGGTTCAGTATGATCTCATTCTTGGAGCAGAAATTCTTTTCAGGGAAGAATTTTTTCAGCCATTACTGGCAATTATTGATCAGGCCTTGAAGCCTGGCGGTACGGTTTATCTTGCCCATGATATTCGTCGCCAGAGTTTGAAACCTTTCTTGGAGATGGCATCTAGGAATTATGTCATTTCTGCTCAAAAAAAGAGGTTGAAAAGCATTGAGGAAGACCGGGAAATTCTCCTGACCAGATTGATCCGCAGGGGACAGGGTACAGGTGACAGGTGACAGGAGCCAGAAGTCAAAAGACAGAAGCTCATTGTTTGTTGTGCTTGGCTCGCCGAGCAGGAGCATAAAATCGCTCAATTCAGGTAAAAGTTAACGGCTATGACCTACAATGTATCCAATTGGTTTGCATATAGCAGATAAACTCTGCGTTGTTGTGGGTGGTGGTAATGTTGCCGAGCGAAAGGTTGTTGCCCTGTTGGGTGAGAAAGCCGTGGTTGTCTTGGTCAGCCCGGAGATTACCCCTGTCCTTGCCACTCTTGTTAACAGTAATAATAAATGTCAGTGGCATGAAAAGAGATATGACCGGGGGGATCTGGATGGGGCTTTTCTTGTTTTTGCCGCCACTGATTCTCCAGAGGTACAGGATAGGATATATTCTGATGCCGAACAGCTTGGTATTTTGGTTAATGTGATTGATTCTCCGCAAAGATGCACTTTTCATGTCCCTGCTGTGGTACGGCAGGGTGATCTTACTCTTGCTGTTTTCACCCAGGGCAACAGCCCTGCCGTAGCCGCTATGATTCGTCATCAATTAGAAGAACTTTACGGAGTAGAGTATGCACATCTGCTTGAATTGATGGGTAATGTCCGTTCTGTTGTCATTGAAGCATGTGATACTGCGGAAGAAAGAAAAAAAATGTTTGCAGATATTCTTCATGATGACCTGGTAAACTGGATCAGTGAATCTCGTTGGGATTTGGTTCGACAACACATGGAGAAGGTGATTGGTATAGACATAAAAATGAATTTTGTTCAGTCAGGAGAAACATGAGTTTTGTGCTTTTTCAGATCAGTTTTGTTGTTTATTGGTTGGCCATGGCCGCATACCTTGTGTTTGGTGTTACCCAGCGGGAAGATATTCGTCGTGCAGGACGGAAGATTTTTTTTGCAGCCGCAATCATCCATAGTTTAAATATCCTGGCCCGTCTTGTTGAATCAGGGCATACACCAATTACCACGATCCATGAAACCGTTTCATTCTTTGCCTGGTCAATATCATGGTGTTATCTCTCTTTTCGCTGGCGATATACGATTAAAAACTTTGGCACCTTTGTGACTGTTTTTGTCATGATACTCATGAGTATCTCGGCCCTGGCTCCTCAGACGATAATAATTCTGCCCCCATCTTTTGACTCCTGGCTGTTTCCAGTGCATGCCTGCCTGTCGATTATTGCCAATGCATTTCTCACCCTGGCTTTTCTTGGTGCTATTATGTATCTTCTTCAGGAGCGGGAACTGAAACAGAAACGGTTTGGTTTTTTCTATTCCCGCCTCCCTTCGCTTGAATCTCTGGATAAATTGAATCATTACTGCTTGAGTGCTGGTTTTGTCCTGATGACCCTTGGTATGTTTGCCGGTTTTATCTGGGCTCATCAGTTTTTTGGAGGCTTTGACTGGTTTTGGCAGCCGAAAATTATTGTCGCAATAATTACCTGGATTTTGTACGCAGTCCTTATCTATCAGCGCTTTACCATGGGTTGGCGTGGTCGTCGTTCAGCTATCATAACTATTATTGCCTTTACTGCGGTTTTATTGACGATGATCTTTATATTACAAGGAGCAGTCATCAATGGAGGCTGAAACCATTGTGCTCCTTGGAGTGAATCATAAGACGACTCCTCTTGCCATCAGAGAAAAACTTGCCCTGTCCGCCGGTTACGATAAGCCTCTTGATGCCCTGGCTCAGGTCTCTTCGCTTGGTGAGTACTATCTGCTTTCCACCTGCAACAGGGTGGAAATTCTTTTCACCTGCACTGATGTCAGTCTGGCGAGGCGGGAAGTCTTGGATAAATTGTTTAGCACCAGTGTCAGTCGTGAAGAAGTTTCCGGTTGTTTTTATCTATACGAAAACATTGAAGCTGTCCGCCATCTGTTGATGGTTGCCTCCAGTCTTGACTCCATGATTGTCGGTGAAGCACAGATTCTTGGTCAGCTTAAGGAAGCTTTTCGGCATTCCTCGGAAAAAAAGACCATTTCTTTAATCTTAAGCAGATTACTTCATAAGGCCTTTGCTGTGGCCAAGCGGGTTCGTACTGAAACTGGAATAGGTGCCAATGCGGTGTCCATTAGTTATGCTGCGGTCGAGCTTGGCAGAAAGATTTTCGGTAGCCTGCAAGATAAGAAGGTTATGCTGATTGGAGCGGGCGAGATGGCGGAGCTTGCTGCTGAACATCTTGTCAGCCAGGGAGTAAAAGAGGTGGTGGTCGCCAATCGGACCTTTGCCAGGGCTGTTGCTCTGGCCCGGCGGTTTCAGGGTCAAGCCGTGACATTTGCAGAAGTTGTGCAGCAACTGGAGAGGGTTGATATAGTGATCAGCTCAACCGGAGCAACTGAGTTTATTCTGGCTAAAGATGAGGTCGGTCCGGTGATGCGTAAACGAAAAAATAAACCTCTTTTTCTGATTGATATTGCGGTGCCAAGGGATCTTGACCCTGCTATCAATGATTTGGATAATGTATATCTTTATGATATTGATGATCTTAACCATGTTGTTGAGAAAAATAGACTGAAACGGGATCAGGAAGCTGTAAAAGCGACCATGATTGTTGATGAGGAAACCGTTAAGTTTATGGAATGGTTAGAGAATATGGCAGTAACTCCGACCATTAAGGATTTATGTTCGCTGGGTGAACAGATATGCAGGGAAGAGTTAGCCAAGACCTTTGTCCATTTAAACGGTTTAAGCAGTAAAGATAAAAAATCAATTGAAACCATGGCTTTTGCGATTGCAGGTAAGCTATATCACCATCCATTGCATTATTTAAAGAAGAATCCTCCCTGTCTCACCCGCCTGGAACGGGTCAGCAGGGTTAGGAGTATTTTTAACTTTGACTCTCAGGGCAAGCCTGTAAAAAAAGATGGCTGACAAGCGGATCAATATCATTGATGACGAGTTGTTAATTGTTCGCCATTCCGGTGAAATCCCGGAGATTATTCTTTGTGCTTCTCTTTACTATTTGCAGGACGACTCGGAAGGTCCAGGTCTTGTTATTGATGAAGACGAATTGAGATATCTTCAGGATGAGGGCCTGGCCCGTTCCCGGGAAATTATCCTTCGTGACCTTGATCCTGATAATCGTGATCTTGGCTTATATCGCGGGGTTAAACGCTCAATAGCCAATTACCGTCGTCATCATAATTTTCTGGTCAGACTTGGTCGTAAAGATGAGGATATTCGGGCAGTAACCGCGCAAGCATTCTTGGATTTTGTTTGTCGGGAGCTGGAGGATAATCAGTCGGGGTTGCGGGCTTCTTCTCTGAATTGTACTCTTGTTGAGCTGCTTGATTTTATGGATACCCTAAAGATTTCCCCGACCTTGCTGCCTGCGGGCTGGGAAAAGTTATGTCAAAATGATGCTGGGTTGGGAATGAGCTGATGCGAATTGGTATTATTGGCACCGGTAAACATGGTAGTCGTTACGCAAATCACCTGATCAATGATGTCGAGGGGCTGGAACTGGTTGCGATCAGCAGGCGTTCTTCCGCGTTGACAGAGCAGGCTGCCGGCTGGAACTGTGCAGGTTATCGACATTGGCAGGAGCTGGTTGCTGAAAAACAAGTTGAGGCGGTTATCAGTGTAACCCCACCTGCTCTCAATCTTGAGATAGCCCGTGCCTGTGTCCAGGCCGGCAAACCGCTTCTCATTGAAAAACCACTTGCCGTAAGTACCTGGCAGGCACAGGAAATTGTCGATCTTTTTACAGAGGCAGAGCTACCCCTCACGGTTGGTCATACCCTGCGTTTTAATCAGGTAATTGGACTTTTTCGCAAGACCCTCATGGAGATAGGTGAGCTTTACTCTTTTTCCGCCAATCAGAGACTTGAGCCGTCAAGCATTGCCTGGCATGAACAGCCTGAACTTGCAGGGGGAGGAGTATCTTTTCATACTGCCGTTCATGTCTTTGATGCTCTTTCCTTCATTACCGGGTTTTCAGTGCAACGGGTTATGGCGGTTATTGATCAGCATCATAACTCTTCTCTTGAGGACCTGCTCCTGGTTCTTGTTGAGCTGGAGAACGGAGTCAAGGGAACTGTGGATTGTTCCAAGATAGGTTCCGCCCGTTCGGGGAGATTTGAGTTTGTCGGTCGGCACGGACAACTGGTTGGTGATCAGGTTCATAATTATTGCGAAAAAATAGATCATACTTCTCAAATTATCCTCGAACCGGGGGAAGTGGTATCGACCATTATCCATCTTCTCAGGGACTGGCGGGATTTTTTAGCCGGAGAAAAAGAAAATCCGGTTCCAGGTCGGGATGGTCTCCATGCGGTGCAATGCTGTCAGGCATGTCTTGAATCCGCTGCTACCGGTAAGTGGGTAGAGGTGCGGGCTGGTATCTGATAAAAGGGATTTGATTTTGTCTTTTCTGGAAGAGGAATTGCAGGTTAGACTGCTAAAAATTGCTGAACAGGGATTGCTGCGTAGGCTTTATCCAGCAGGGAAGATAGCGGGAGGATCTGTTCGGACTGGGGACAGGGTTTGTCTTAACTTGGCTTCCAATGATTATCTTGGTCTTTCCTCTGACCCTGATCTTGTCGGTATTTTTTACCGGCAGCAGCAGGCAGGTAATTTACTAGAGCGGCTTGGGCCCGGAGCGGCAGCGTCCCGGTTAATGACTGGCAACCATCCTGCTTATCATATGCTTGAAGAGTGTTTGTCTAATCTTTATGGACAACAATCTGCCCTTGTTTTTAATTCCGGCTATCATCTCAATATAGGTGTTTTGCCGGCATTAGCTGGCAGGGATGACCTGATTATTGCTGATCGGCTTTGTCATGCCAGTCTGATTGACGGGATGCGTTTAGCCCGGTCCGCATTCATTCGATTTCCTCATCGTAATTATGAGCGGCTTGCCGGGTTACTTGCTGATAAGAGGCGTAATTTCAGGCATGTTTTCATCGTTACTGAATCAATTTTCAGCATGGATGGGGATCTGGCAGATCTTAGTACTCTTGTTGCTCTTAAAGAAGAATATCAGGCTGTTCTTTATGTGGATGATGCCCATGGGGTCGGGATTTGTGGGCAAACCGGCCTTGGGGTTGTGGAGGAACAGGGCCTTCTTGATTCTGTTGATTTATTAGTTGGGACCTTTGGTAAGGCCTGGGGGGGGCAGGGGGCTTTTCTGATCAGTACCCCGGTGATACGGGAATACCTCATCAACACTGGCCGCCCTTTTATTTTTACCACCGGGCTGCCGCCGGTCAGCTTGTCCTGGTTGCTTTTTGTTGCCGGTTTTATTAGTGAACTGGAAGAAAAACGACAACGAGTCAGGGAATTGGCGAAATGGCTGCGCAGAGAGTTTAAAGACTGCGGTCTTTTAATATCCGGTTCCAGTCATATTATCCCGGTTATGATTGGTGATTCGGATAAGGCTCTCAAGGTAGCTGGTGCCTTGCGATCCCGCGGATTCCTGGTGAATGCAGTACGCCCACCCACCGTGCCGTCGGCAACCGCGAGGTTACGGATTTCTTTGACTGCTTCCTTGAGCAGGAATGATCTGGCTTCTCTTCCCGGGCTTGTCTCTACACTGGTTTTATGATCAGCATTAAGCATGCTGTTTCTTCAACTGCTTGGATTTGGTAGAGACGAGTTTTTAAAACCCGTCTCCACGGTGATCTGTTTATTTTAGATGTCGATTATAGTGGATAATCCTCTAATCCTCAAATTCCGATATGCGTACCCATTGGTTAATCAAAAATAACAATCCCCGTTGCCTTATTTTCATGGCTGGCTGGGGCATGGGTCCCGAACCATTTGCCGGAATCAAGGTGCAGGGGGCTGATCTTTTTCTTTGTTATGATTATCGTGAACTAACTCTGGCACCTGATCGGAACTTATTCTGCAAATATCAGAGACTGGATATTGTTGCCTGGTCATTGGGGGTCTGGGTGGCAGCCTGGTGTTTTGGCGAGCTTGAGTTTTCTTTTGCTTCGGCAACAGCCATTGGCGGGACGCTTCATCCCCTAAATGACAGAAAAGGTATTGGGGTTGCTTTTTTTACTGATATGGTGAAAAATCTTGATGAGCAAAAGCTCTGCTCATTTTACGATTCAATGTTCACCGACCCGGTTCAGCGGGCAATGTTTATGAAGTCTCGTCCCCGCCGTTCAATTTCATCCTTAGGAGATGAACTACTCAGTATCTCTACCATGGTACAGACAAAAAATAATCGGGAGATGAAAGATATCTATGACCTGAAGATAATTACCCTGCGGGATCGGGTTTTCTCAGCTCGTAATCAGTTGCGGGCCTGGGGCAGAGAGAAAAGCGTCCGTATGGAGTGGTCTCATTTCCCGTTTTATCAGCAGGATTGCCGTCTTGATTTATTGAACGAGATATAAGCCACATAATCCTGCATAGAGAAGAAAAATGCGGATAAATAGTTAATCGAAATTTGTGCAATTAAAAAATCCTCAATGCAGATTGCTACCTCTACGGTTTTTTCTAATCACAACACCCAAATATAACTCAAATCCAAGCACAACATAAGCCATGTCTTTTACTGTTACCTGTCCCCTGTTCCCTGTATCCTGTCTCCTGTCACCTGAAAGTGAAACCAGATAAAAAACAAATTCTCAATCATTTTGCCA
>CAYRGM010000009.1:0-9421 GCA_964423765.1 uncultured Desulfobulbaceae bacterium | reverse complement strand
TCCTGTCACCTGAAAGTGAAACCAGATAAAAAACAAATTCTCAATCATTTTGCCAGAGCCCTGGCAACTTATGACCTCCATGCTGTTATTCAGGTCAAAGTAGCCCAAAAGCTCCTTGAATTGGTGAAACTTCATGCCATTAATGAAGTGCGTTCTGTGCTTGAGATAGGTTGTTGTACCGGCATATTGACTGAAAAACTAATCGCCAGCCATCCACAAATAAATCTTCTCCATGTCAACGACCTGGTTTCGGATTTCAAGAGCGTGTTAGCTAAAAAAATCTGTTTTCCGGAAAGTTTTTCTTTTTTAAGCGGAGATATTGAAAGCATTGAGTTGGATACCTGTTACGATTTGATAGTATCGTCCTCCACTTTTCATTGGCTCCATGATTTACAAGCATTATCCCTGAAATTGGCCAGGCATACAGAGCTCAATGGGTTGCTGGCTTTTTCCATATATGGACCGGATAATCTCGCTGAAATCAGGACGCTGACCGGTGGTGGTCTGGAATATTTGACCATGGCAGAAATAGTTTCAATCTTGCAATCTGATTTTGTGGTTATCGAGGCTGTCCAGTCCCGTGAGTGTTGGTATTTTTCTGATCCTCTCGCTGTTCTTGAGCATCTTCGCCTGACCGGAGTGAACGCACTTGGTGGAGCCGGTTGGACCAGGAAAAAATTACAGTTGTTCGTGGATGGATATAACCGGGATTTCAGAATAACTGGCAAGGGAGTTAGATTGACTTATCAGCCGATATATATTGTTGCCCGTCCCAAGGAGAGAGAATTGTGAATTATCCATTGCCCCGTTTTTAGCACTTGTTTTGACAGTACGAACTGCAAAATTAAAACCTGAGTTAAACAATCGCTCAACTCAGGTGATAATATCCTGTTTGTGCAGGAGGATATTTTTTCTGTTGTTTCATCTATTTTGTTGTAGTGTGGTGAAAGATTTTGTTTGCCTGAAGCGACAAGATAGATATGGATAAAATTACTTTTATGAACAACTTATTTACGAGAAAACAATGAGCAGCAATAAAGCAAAGATTATAGCAGTTTGCGGTATAGATACTGAAGTAGGGAAAACCATTGTCACCGGTCTTCTGGCTGAATTTCTTCTGGGCCAGGGTCACACTGTTATAACCCAGAAACCGGTACAGACCGGGTGTGTTTCCAGTCCTGAAGATATTCTCAGCCATCGAAAGTTTATGAATTCATCCTGGAACGAGGATGATGAACAGGGACTGACCTGTACAGCCTGTTTTCCCTATCCTGCTTCTCCTCACCTTGCGGCTCGCCTTGTCGGCCAGTCTGTGGATTTGGATAAGGTCAGCCGCTCCACGCATACCCTGGCAGAGAAATATGATTTTCTTCTCATTGAAGGGGCCGGAGGTCTTCTGGTGCCGCTTACGGAAAAGGTACTGTGGCTTGACTACCTGAAGGACTGTGGTTACCCGATGATTCTGGTTACTTCCCCGCGTCTTGGTTCCATAAACCATACCCTGCTTTCGCTTGAAGCAATTAAAGCAAGGGGGATTAACCTGCTGGGTCTAGTCTATAACCTTTACGGTGACCATCCTCTTGAGATTGTGAAAGACTCTTTACAGGTGTTCAGGCGGGTTCTGCCGCATTACGGATTTCCGGCCAAGGTACTTATGCTGCCTGATACCGGAGAGTCAAGGAATGTTAATTGGAAGATATTGTTAGACAATTGAGAATTGATAATTTCCCTTAGGTGCTGGTGAACGGTTACCTTAAATCAGCCGAAACGACCGGTAATATAGTCTTCAGTAAGTTTATGGCGGGGGTTGGTGAAGATTTTACTTGTCTGACCAACTTCGATCAGGTCGCCAAGGTGAAAATAGGCGGTGCGTTGGGAGACTCTTGCTGCCTGCTGCATGTTATGGGTCACAATGACAATGGTGAAATGTTTCTGTAACTCGGCAATAAGAGCTTCCACCGTGGCAGTGGCAATGGGGTCAAGGGCTGAGCAAGGTTCATCCATTAGGATAACTTCTGGGCGAACTGCAATTGCCCTGGCAATACAAAGTCGTTGTTGTTGACCTCCGGAAAGACCAAGGCCAGCTTGATCAAGGCGGTCGCTGACCTCATTCCATAGACCTGCTTTTTTCAGGGAGCTTTCGACAATTTCGTCAAGTTCAGCTTTGTTTGCCGAGAGTCCATGAATCTTGGGACCATAGGCAACATTATCATAGATTGATTTTGGGAACGGGTTTGGCTTTTGAAAGACCATGCCAACCTGGGCCCTCAATGGGACAACATCCACAGATTTATCATAGATATCAAGATCATCAAGCATAATTTTGCCGCTGACCTGACAGCTGGGTACGGTATCGTTCATCCGGTTAAGACAACGGAGAAATGTTGATTTTCCGCAACCCGAGGGACCGATCATGGCAATGACCTCATTACGACCAATATCAATATTTACATTCTTTAAAGCGTGTTTTTCGCTATAAAAGACATCTACCTCTCGACAGGTCATGCGTGGACTCTCAACAAACTGTTCGCCGACAGTACTGCGATCTTCCCTGTCAACCCGTGGTTGCGATTGGGTTGTTTCCTGAATTGCATCTGTTTTGGTCACGATGTTTGTATCGTTCATGAGTAATGTTGTTTCCATGGTTTTTCGGGTATGTTTTTTTGGGAATATTGAGTTGTACCGGGGTCAGAGGACAGAAGCCTGAAAATGGAAATTATCTTATTAGTACCTTACTTCTGAACTTCTGTCATAAAAAACAGGTAAGTGTATACTCCGAGAAATCCATTTCCAGCAAGCATTCCAGACTGCGGTCATTCCGGGCTTGACCCGGAATGACCGCAATAACTAACTTATAGGTTTGTTTGGGTTGTGGGGCATGACCCGCCTTGGATTTTGACTACTCGGAGTCTCACTACACTCGCTTACCGGGAGTCTCACTACACTCTGCTTACCGGGAGTCTCGTTATACTCGCTTACCAGCTATTACAGACATCGTAAACGCCCTCTAAAAAAGCCCTGTTTTTTGGACAATTTTCTGTACTTCTTTCCCTGCCCTCTGATAATTAAGCCCTTTTGATGTTCGAGAATTATCAATTCTCAATTTACAATGTCTGTATTACATATCCAGTGCTTTTAAGTTTTTAACATCAGCGGCAAATCGTTTCCGGTCTGCTTTTTGCATGGGGATGAGACCTTTGTCTGCAAGGTATCCGTCCGGTCCCCAAGCTGCTTCGCTGGTGAACTCTTCAAGAAACTCTGCCATGCCGGGGATGACACCAATATGGGCAGTTTTTACATAGAGGTACATGGAACGGGCAATCGGATATTTACCGGAAGAGATGTTTTCAAAATTAGGTTTTGCACCCTCAATAAATGCACCTTGGATCTTGTGGGTATTCCGATCAAGGAAGCTGAACCCAAACATACCAAGGGCATTGGGGTTATCGACCAGTTTGAGGACAATGAGATTATCGTTCTCGCCGGAATTCACAAAACCTCCATCTTCACGAAGAGTATGACAGATGGCTTCAAATCTGTCTTCGTCTGTCTTTCTCAGAGCATCGATCCAGTCAAAGGTCCTGCATCCACTTTCCATTGCCAGCTCATTAAACGCATCACGGGTTCCGGAAGTCGCGGGAGGACCAAGAACTTCGATTTCAATATCCGGCAGGGATGGATTAACATCTTTCCATGTTTTATTTGGATTTGGAATCAGGTTTTCTCCACCTTTAGGATCTGGTACTTCTTTGGCAAGGGCCAGGAAAAGATCTCTTTTGGTGAGTTTCATAAGTTGTGCTTCTCTGGAGTTTGCCAGAACAATTCCATCATAGCCTATTTTCACTTCAATGATCTCTGTAACACCATTTGCCTGACACATATTAAATTCTGATTCTTTGATGCGACGGGAAGCATTGGTAATATCCGGAGTTCGGGGGCCTTTACCGGCACAGAAAAGTTTCAGTCCGCCGCCTGAACCGGTGGATTCAACTATTGGAGTGTTGAACTCTGTGGTTCTGCCGAATTGCTCAGCAACAGCGGCGGTAAAAGGAAAAACGGTGGAAGAGCCGACAATCGAGATATGATCCCGCCCTGAGGCCTGTACACCTGTGACAAGTGAACCGATAATCAATGAAGCTGCAATAATTGTTAGACCTTGTTTAAACATGACTTTCTCCTTTGTACTGTTAATATTTTTGTGTAAAAGCGACCCGCAGCTCTTACAAGTTTTTATACAACAGTTAATGTTTACCATTCATTTGTTAAGATTTGATTATGGTTTAATTATAATTTTATTAGCTTCTACTTCTTACATACCTCGTAAACACCCTGTAAAAAGGCCCTGTTTTTTGGACAATTTTCTGTACTTCTTTCCCTGCCCCCTGATAATCAAGCCCTTTTGATGTTCGAGAATTATCAATTATCAATTATCAATTGACAATGTCTGTCTCACCAGCGTTGTTCAAATTTTTTCCGGAGCAAAATTGCCCCTAAATTCATGATCATTAAAAAAGTGAGGAGAACTATAATCGCTGCAGAGGTTCTTTCCAAAAATCCCAGTTCCGGAGCACTTGCCCAAATATAAATCTGGACCGGGAGAACCGTTGACGGGTCGGTGAAGCTTGTGGGCGGGTCAACGATAAAGGCAACCATACCGATCATCAAAAGAGATGCGGTTTCGCCCAGAGCCTGAGCCATGCCGATGATGGTTCCGGTCATCATGCCTGGCAAGGCATAGGGTAGAACATGGTGGGTAACAGTTTGCATTTTTGATGCACCCACCCCAAGAGCTGCTTCACGAATGGATGGAGGTACTGATTTTAATGAGGCCCTTGAGGCAATGATAACCGTTGGCAGAGTCATAAGGGTAAGGACAAGTCCACCGACTAGGGGAGCGGAGCGGGGCATTTCAAAATAGTTAAGAAAAATGGCAAGCCCAAGTAATCCAAAAACAATGGATGGCACTGCCGCAAGGTTATTTATATTGATTTCGATAAGGTCAGTCCACCTGTTCTTAGGGGCAAACTCTTCCAGATAAATAGCCGTTGCCACCCCGATGGGGAAAGAAAGAGAAAGGGTGATAATCAGGACGAGCAGGGTACCAGTGAGTGCACCACGGATACCGGCAAGCTCAGGTTCCCTGGAATCTCCGGCAGTAAAAAAAGTTTTGTTGAACTTCTTTTCCAGCCGTTCTTCTCTGTTCAACTGGTCAATCCAGGCTATCTGTTTGTCACTAAGGCGGCGGTCTATTTCAGGAGTATCTCGTGCAACCCTACCCTTGGCAAACATGTCAACTTCATCATCTGCGAGTAGCCATACTGGTATGGTTGAACCGATGATGGAAGGGTCTTTCATGACTTTCTCCTGGAGAGCAAATACTGCTCCCCTGGAAATCAGTTGGCGCAACTGGCGTGTATCATGTCTGCCTTCAACCTCTGGGAACTTTTCTTTGAGGCTGCTTGTTATTAGAGCCGCATAGTTAGCACGGGCGAGATCATCCACTTCAAAAAGTTCTTGGTCAAAGTTGATATCAAGTAAAACCTTTGTTTGCTGAAATGCCGGCCAACCAGTGACTATGATCGAACCAAACAGCAGACCTAAAAAACATATGGAGATAATAATAGCCCCCAAACCAAGGCCGCGAAATAATTTTTCTTTTCTATAGCGTGCCGCTAACCCTTTGTTGATTATATCTTTTGTTGATTGCTGCTTTGTAGTCTCCATAATGTCTTTTCCGTTTCAAGTCTTGTTGAGTAATCAGTTCCAGTATGACGGCTTATCCGGTTATCAGGGTGTTGCTCTTGAACAGTTTTTCATTCATATTCCTCTCGATATCTCCTGACCACATACAAGGCGATAATATTCAGTACCAGGGTAATGGTGAAGAGGAGAAGACCAAGGGCAAAGGCTGCCAGGGTTTTGGGGCTGTCAAATTCCTGGTCGCCAACAAGCAGGGAGACAATCTGAACCGTTACAGTTGTCACTGACTCCAATGGATTTCCTGTCAGGTTGGCGGCCAGACCTGCGGCCATGACTACAATCATGGTTTCACCAATGGCCCTTGATGCGGCAAGGAGAATACTACCGACAATACCTGGCAATGCTGCCGGGATAACAACATTGATAGTCGTTTCACTCTTGGTTGCCCCAAGTGCATATGAACCGTCCCGTATGGATTGAGGTACGGCATTTATAACATCATCAGACAGGGATGAAACATAAGGGATAATCATCATTCCCATTACCAGACCTGCTGCCAATGCACTTTCTGAAGAAACATTAAGCCCTAATGTTTCTCCGGTATCGCGGATAAACGGGGCAACCATAAGAGCTGCAAAAAAGCCGTAAACAACCGTTGGTATCCCGGCGAGGATTTCCATAATTGGTTTTGCCCAGTCACGAACTTTTGGGCTGGCGTATTCGGATAGATAAATTGCTGCCATCAGACCAATGGGAACAGCCACAGACAGGGCTATGCTGGCAATCAAAAAGGTACCTGCCAGTAATGGAACTGCTCCAAACCCCCCCGTGGCTCCGACCTGATCGGCTCGTATGGCTATTTGCGGACTCCAATGGGTTCCGAAGAGAAAGTCTGTAATTGGTACCATCTGGAAAAACCGGATGGACTCAAAAAGAACCGAGAGGACAATACCTATGGTGGTAAAGATGGCAATGGTGGAACAACAGATAAGAATAACTTTTATAATTTTCTCAACATGATTGCGAGCCCGTAGTTTCGGATTGATTTTTTTATAGATCAGAGATGCTGAAAATATAGCCGCTGAAAACATGACCAGACCCAGGGCTACATTACTGATTCTCTCCAAGCTCAGGTAGTAGTTGGCAGCCTCTTGCATTACCGGGTCAATATCCCTAAATGCCACATCACCAGCGATCAGGTTGTGGAGATCATTGGTTAACAAATCCAGTTGAGCCGGCGGCAGGTTCTGCATAGCCGGCGGCAGGGTTTTTAATGCTAATTCGATCAGGACCGAATCAGAGAAGATCAGCCAGAATGAGAAGATCAGTAGGGCAGGAATCCCGCACCAGAGGGCTGTCAATGCACCGTAATAATTCGGTCGAGAGTGAAGAACTCTGGTGCCTCCTTTAGTTCCGGCGAGGGTGAAAGCCCGTTTTTTCCCTT
The DNA here is from genome assembly GCA_964423765.1 of uncultured Desulfobulbaceae bacterium. Lineage (GTDB taxonomy): Bacteria > Desulfobacterota > Desulfobulbia > Desulfobulbales > Desulfobulbaceae > DRLX01. Next base: position 2,277 of record CAYRGM010000009.1, on the reverse strand, counting down.
TCATATAGGCAAAAGAGATAATGGCCAGTAGGATTATGAGATATAAAGAAGGTGTCATGTCAGCTTCGTTCTCCGCGGATTATTTCTCCTTCTATAAGATAAATAATTTCTTCAGCAATATTGGTGCATCTATCACCGATTCTCTCAAGGTGAAGGGCTAGCATATAAAAATTGACCAGAGAGTTGGCATGTTTTGAGCTTTTTTCCATCATGCTGATTATTTCTTTACAGGCTTTTTTACGGAGATTGTCAACTTCCTCATCCTCAATAAATATCTTACGGGCTCGATTGGGGTCTTCAAGGACAAGAGCATCGAGACAGCCTTTCAGCATAGTTTGGACAAGCGATGCCATCGGGCGGTAGTCAAAATTGAAAGAGTCTTTATCTATGTCGTTATTTTCCTTCTTAATAGCCATTATCCTTTTTGACATATTAACGGCTATATCGGCAATTCGTTCCAGTTCGTTGTTGATTTTGATGACCGCTATTATCAGGCGCAGGTCTCTGGCAACCGGTTGATGGAGGGCAAGGATTTTCAGGCATTCCTCTTCAATTTCTACTTCCATTTCGTCAATTTCCCAGTCAGAGCCGATAATTTCTTCGAGAAGATTTTTATCTCTGGTTTTCATGGCGAGACAGGCTTTACGAAGCCGATCTTCAACGAGAGAACCCAATATCATGAATTTCTGTTTGAGCTTGTCAATTTCCCGATGAAAAGTAAGTTGATGAGCCAAGGTATTTCTCCAGTTTATGATAAATTTCCATATCAGGCTAACCGGACATAGCAAATTGTCCTCTGTCCCCTGTCTTTTGTCTCCTGATACTTACCGGTCTTTTGTTAGGATTTGGTTAGGAAATAGTTATAAGTTTGTAAGGAGGATGTTTTTTCTTGCATGGTTAACTCTTGACTGTAGGATTAATTAAAGACATCGTAAATTGAGAATTGATAATTATCAACTACACAAGGGGCTTGATTATCGGAGGGCAGAGAAAGATGCACAAGAAAATTGTCCCCTAAATCCTGCACTTCAGAAAATAAAAAAATTATTTTTTATTTTATACCAGTAAGTTATTAGCAAATTTGACCATAAACTCACTCATCATTTGGGTGAAGCCAAATTTTTTCATTTCCTTTGCCCTTCGGGATTGACAATTTCACCGAATCTGCTTTGCTGCCAAGGACTTGAAGTATGCTATACATCTGCACCCTTGGCAACAAAGCATATCCGGTAAACTTGCCAATTGCAGGATTTAGGTGTCCAAAAAACAGGGCGTTTTTAGAAGGCGTTTACGATGTCTGTAGTTGAGTCATGATATTTAAAAAGGAGAGGTGATGGCAAAAGCAAACATTCTTGTTGTTGAAGATGATGTGGATATTCAGCAACTTGTCAGTTACAATTTGATTAAATCAGGCTTTAATGTCAGTTGTGCTGATTCAGGGGAAGAGGCTTTGGAAGTTCTTGATCGAGAACATTTTGATCTTGTTTTTCTGGATATCATGCTGCCGGGGAAGGATGGGATAGAGGTCTGTTCGATTATTAGGGAAAAAGCAGGTCATAATGATCTTGCTATTATCATGATGACGGCAAAGAGTGAAGAAAATGACATTATTACCGGGTTCGCCTGCGGGGCCGATGATTATGTCACCAAACCGTTCAGCCCGAAGGTCCTGGTGGCACGGGCACAGGCGATGTTGCGTCGTAAAAAAGCCAGGGAAAATCTGGAAAACCGTCGGGAGAAAGAAGCAGAAACGATCAGCATTCATTCCATGGTTATGCACCGCGGTCGTCATGAAGTTATGGTGGAAGGACAACCTGTAGACCTTACCCCCACGGAATTCACAATTCTTGAACAACTGGCAGAGCGACCCGGCTGGGTGTTTACCCGCCAGCAGATTATTGATAAAATTCGAGGTTATGACTACCTTATCACACCGCGGGCCGTGGATGTCCAGATATTTGGCCTGCGCAAGAAACTTGGCCAAGTAGGCTCCTGTATTGAGACTGTCCGGGGGATTGGTTATCGTCTTAAAGAAGAGTAGCCTGTCAGTAACCGTTCACCAGTACCGGAATTCAGTCAACATCCACAATAGATTCCAGAGTATCCCACCTTGGATATTGTATAGCTTTAGTGATTGACTTTGTTGCCTTTTGCCAGTATGGATGGAGTAAATTTCTCAGTTCCACAGACTAATTTTGAAAGGTGATCGCTGTAGATTGGCTAACTCATCACCGTCAATTTTCATATCAAAAAGAGTGCTGGTGAACGGTTACATCA
>CAYRGM010000008.1:0-26559 GCA_964423765.1 uncultured Desulfobulbaceae bacterium | reverse complement strand
CTGTGGCGTGTCACAGCAGTTTAAGAAGCTTTGAAAAGCGGGAAACTTCAGCTGAGATGTATAGGGTTAAAAAGCTCTTAATAGTTGTTTTTATTTATCTTTTTATTTAAAAGTGGAAATCAGTTATTTTTTTTTTACAGGGAATATTTTTCCTGGATTAAGAATATTATCAGGATCAAAGAGTTGTTTTACCCTTACCATGAGCCGCATGGTCGCCGGATTTATCTCAAGAGGAAGAAAATCTGCCTTGGTCGTACCGATACCATGTTCACCTGAGAGTGTCCCCCCCATCCTGATTACCCCGGAAAAAAGTTCTCCCCTGGCAGTAAGGCCTCTATTATACTCATCTTTATCACTCTTATCAATCATGATATTGACATGAATATTGCCGTCTCCGGCATGACCAAAGGTGAGAATGGTCAAGGAAAACTTACGGGCCAGAGTTGATGTAAATTCAACCAGCTCAGGAATCACAGAACGGGGTACGACTACATCTTCACTAATTTTGTCAGGTTTCAAAGAGAAAGTTGCCGGCGAGATGGAGCGGCGGGCAAGCCAGAGTTGTTGCCGTTCTGCTTCTGTTGCTGCCCGCTGGACATGAACCTGGTGCTTGCCAAGAAAATGCAAAAGCCTCTCCCGGTCTTCTTCAACCTGACGGCGGCTGCCATCTAATTCCAGAAGCAAAAGAGCCATGGTCCCATCCGGCAGGACTCTCTCAAGCCGGTCACGCACAACTGCAATGGCGTTGTGATCCATATATTCTAGGGTACAGGGAACCAGACCGGTGTGAAGAATTTTTGCCACAAGCCCGGTTGCCTCCTCAATGGAGGAAAAAATAAGCAGAAAAGTCTCTTTTGCCTCAGGAAGGGGCAGAAGACGGACAATCAGAGCTGTAAAAACAGCAAGAGTTCCCTCTGAACCAACCAGCAGCCTGGTCAAATCATAGCCGGTTACCCCTTTTTCAGTGCGAACTCCGGTTTTGATAATTTCTCCCCCGGCAAGCACAGCTTCACAACCAATTATGTAATCTTTGGTTACCCCATATTTAACGGCACTGGGTCCCCCTGCACATTCAGCAGCATTACCGCCCATGGTGCAGAATTTAATACTGGCCGGATCGACAGGATAATAAAGACCTTTTTTGTGTAAGACCTCCTGAAACTCTCCGGTAATCACCCCGGGCTGGACAACAGCAACCATATTATCCTGGTCTATTTCCAGAATTTTATTCATCCGGGTAAAAACCATGACCAGACCGCCGTGCACCGGGAGAGAACCACCGGTCATGCCACTGCCTGCCCCCCTCGGAACAACCGGAATCTGGCAACGGCTGGCAACCGCAAGAATATCGGCGACCTCTTCAGTGCTGCCGGGCATGACCACCGCCTGAGGAAGTCGGCTGGTCCCGGAACCATCAAAGCTATAGCAGGCTAGGTCTTCCGGCTCAGTCAACAGGTTCTCCCGACCCAGAATAGCCCGCAACTCTTTAATGATTTTTTTATCCATCCCTATCTCTATCAGGTGACAGGTAACAGGTTACAGGGAGTAGACTCTGTGCCCTTGTCCCCTCCTTCCCCTGTCACCTGACACGACCCCTGGCACCTGTTACCTGGAACCTGGAACCTGGCACCTGACAAGCAACGACTCATCCGGATATAAACAGGGAAGAGAGTGACCAATATACTCTTCAATTTCCGGCAGATAAAATGAGCCTTTCTCATCGGCAAAGCTGATGGATATTCCAGACTTACCAGCTCTTCCAGTCCTTCCAATCCGGTGGACATAATCTTCAGGCTCATAAGGAAGGGTATAGTTAATCACATGGCTGATCCCGTCTATATGAATCCCCCGACCGGCGACATCTGTAGCAATAAGGATTTTAACCTTCCCTTGCCTGAACCTCTCCAACCTCGCCATTCGTTTCTGCTGGGGAACATCACCGGTTAACAATACACAGTCAACGGAATTGGCCTGCAACTTCCTGAAAAGCTCTCCAGCCTCCCTTTTCATGTTGGTAAAGATCATAATTCGCTCATGCTCTCTATCAGTGATCAGATTATAAAGAACATGATATTTTTCTGCAGCCGTGACCATATAGACAATCTGCTCAACCGTTTCTACGGCGACATGCTCACTTTCGGTTTCCAGAGAAACATAATCAACACACCACTGCCCAGCAAGCCGCTTGACATCTTCAGTTATGGTTGCTGAAAACAACATGGTCTGTCGTTCCTGCCTATTTGGGAGTCTCCCGATAATCCTTCGGACATCGGGAATAAACCCCATATCAAGCATACGATCAGCTTCATCTATGATCATTATCCGGGCCTGATTCAGCTTAATCAGCCTCTTACTGACGAAATCAAGCAGTCTCCCCGGAGTAGCCACCACCAGATCAACCTTTTTTTTCTCCACCTGCTCTATCTGTTTCCGGTAATCCATACCACCGTAAACAGCAACAATACGCAAATCTGTATACTTGGCCAAGTCTTTCCCGTCTTTGGCGATCTGCAAAACAAGCTCTCTTGTCGGAGCAATAATCAAAGCCTGAGGCGTACCACTCTGGTTGCCTGCCTGTTTCTCTTTCAAAAGACGGACCAAAAGAGAAACTAAAAATGCAGCACTCTTACCAGTTCCGGTACTGGCTCGGCCTACCAAATCTTTCCCGCTTAAGCCATACGGTAAAACCAGGGCCTGAATAGGAGTGCAATATTGAAAGTCAAGCTCGGCAATTCCCCGCATCAAAGAAACTGGCAGGTCAAAATCATGGAACCTGCTCTTGCCCGGCATCTCCTCTACTCTGAATGAATCAAGATTCCAGCAAGACTTTCTTTTTTTGCTTCTGGCAGGGCAACGGGGCGGGCTGGATTCCTTAACGGTAGCCTGTCCGTTACTACCGGTTTGCTCTGCCACCTGATCTGTTCTTTCGCGTGCTAATGTACTGCTTTGTTTTTTATTTATCATTTTTTATTTTGTTTTTGATACTCATCTGCAGACATCGTCAACGCCCTATAAAAATTTTCTGTTTTTTGGACAATTTTCTTTCCTGTTTCGCCGGTCTCATCTGCCGTCCTCTTAAACTGCCTGGATTTGGTAGAGACGGGTTTCAAACCCATCTTCACGATGGCACCGACATGGCTGATGGTTGCGGGGGGAGGCGGGTTTGAAACCCGTCTCTACGGTGGCGGTGATATTAACATCTGAGTTAAGCTATTTTATGACGCAGATATGTGCTGATATCTCGCCGTTGCACTGCTGTGTGCCAAGGATTTTAAGAAAACCGCAGGCATACCCGTTGGTCTGTTGAGGATTTTTGGGAAGCCTTGGCGTGCAAGAGATCGGAGTCTCGTTGCACTCGCTTACCTGGTGCAGATCAAGCTAAAAAATCGCTCAATTCAGATTAAAACAACATCTGAAGCAACAGGTAAACAACAAGCCCCACACCTATGGAGCTATACATAAGTAGTCAGGGAGTGCATTCACTTCCGTATTTTTTCAGGACAAACAGTAAAACAGCAATACCGGCAGCAAGTGATGCCGCGATAATAAACAATCCATCCACACCTATCCCCTTAATTTTACTCCAGATTTTTTACGAAGACGAATGGTCTTGGGCGTGATCTCCACCAATTCATCGTCTTTTATATAGGCAATACAGTCTTCAAGACTCATTGCCACCGGCGGAGTCAGGATAACCGCTTCATCAGAACCGGAGGCCCGCATATTGGTAAGTTTTTTCCCTTTGGCGGGATTGACAATCAAATCCGACGGTCGGCAGTTCTCGCCGATAATCTGCCCCTTATAGACATCAAGACCCGGACCAAGAAACAAAGCCGCCCGCTCCTGGAGATTAAACAGGGCATAGGCAACCGTGGTACAACTTTCCTTGACAATCATAACCCCGTTAATCCGCTTGGCAATATCACCGGCATGGGGACCCCATTGAGCAAAAACATAATTCATGACTCCCATTCCTCTGGTATCTGTCATGAACTCGGAACGATAACCAAGCAACCCCCGGGTTGGAATCTTGAACTTCATTTTTGACATCTGGTTTTCCACCTGCATGTCTTCCAGAACGCCCTTGAGTTTGCCAAGTTTTTCAATAACCACGCCCTGGTATTTCTCATCAACATCCACGCTCAGCTCTTCGTAAGGCTCAATGGTTTTACCATTTTCCTTGCGCATGATCACATGGGGACGGGTCACCTGAAACTCATACCCTTCCCGCCGCATCTTTTCAATGAGAATTGAGAGATGGAGCTCACCACGGCCGGAAACCTGGAAACCAACGCCTTCAGTTAATGGTTCCACCCGCAGGGCAACATCCCCAAGGGTTTCGCGAATCAGCCGCTCTTCAATCTGCCGGGAAGTAACAAATTTACCATCCTGACCGGCAAAGGGTGAATCATTGGGAATAAAGTTCATGGATATGGTTGGCGGATCAATTTCAATAAGCGGTAATGGTCTGGGATCATCAGGATCGGTAAAAGTGACCCCAACGGTTACATCATCCATACCTGCTACTGCTACAATTTCTCCAGTGGAAGCTGCAGCAACCGCAACCTGCTGGTCTGCCTGAAAGGAAAATATTTTTGTTATCCGAACTGGCTTGATGGAGCCGTCCCGCCTTGCCACCACCACATTCTGATTAATAGCGAGGCTACCGTTTACCACTTTACCTATGCCAAGCCGACCAAGATAAGGTGAATAATCAATGGTATTTATCTGCAGCTGAAGCGGAGCTTCAGGGTCGCCCTGAGGAGGCGGTACATGATTAACAATCATCTCGGATATCAGCTCCATTCCTTTGCCGGGTACCGGGGTATCATCAGGGTCAGCCACCATATATCCCTCCTTGGCCGAACCATAAATAACCGGAAAATCAAGAGATGCATCCGGAGCATCAAGGCGGACCAGGAGGTCAAAAACCTGATCCACCACCCAGTCACAACGGGCGGCCTCCTTGTCAATTTTGTTAATCACCACGAGAATGGGGAGGTTGGCAGCCAAAGCCTTTTTTACCACAAAAAAAGTTTGGGGCATAGGGCCTTCCTGGGCATCAACAAGCAGCACTGCCCCATCAGCCATCTGCAGAACCCGTTCCACCTGGCCACCAAAGTCGGCATGTCCTGGAGTATCAATAATATTTATCCGGTAATCCCCATGGGTATAGGAACCATTTTTTGCAGTAATGGTAATTCCTCTTTCCCTTTCCAAATCCATGGAGTCCATCAACCGTTCTGTCACAGTTTCATTATCACGAAACATCCCTGATTGGCGAAACAACTGGTCAACAAGAGTGGTCTTACCATGGTCAACATGGGCAATTATTGCGACATTACGAATATTTTCCTGTTTCATTTTTGTTTTATGTTCCTGTATGCCATATGGGCTGAAAAAGTAAGATGTTTATTCAATCTTATAATTGATGCCATTTTTACAATTAAGATCTGTAAAAAATAGCATGGCTGATACTATGCTTGGATTTGGGTTATATTTGGATGCAATCGTAGGAAAAACCGGAAACACTACAAAGAAAAAGATAAAACTACAAGGAGATTTATTCCTGATCTGGATCCGTTAACAATAAAATCAGCTCCACCGTTTAAACAGATGACAACGGTTAAGAGCCGAACGGGACAGTACCGGCACATTAACATCATCATAATCAATAATCATCGCCTCTTTCCCCTCGGCAGGACGCATCACCCTGCCAACCACCTGAAGAAGCCGCCCTTCAAATTTTATCGGAGTTGTCAGAATAACCGTGCTAAGACCCGGACAGTCAAATCCTTCTCCTATCAACTGGATTGTGGAAACCAGCACTTTAACCCTGCCATCCTGTACCCTGAAGACTATTCTCTCCCTTTCCAGAGGCTGGGTTTGTCCAGTCAACAGAACCGCATCAAAGGCACGAGCCACCAGCTTCTCTGACAACAGCCGGCAATGATCTATCCGATCTGAAACCACAAGGATTACGCCTGCATGGTCATTAGCCAACAAACTGACAATATCTGCGATAATCTGCTCGTTGCGCCTGTTATCCAGAGTAAGAGCTTTGATCAGTTTTGCATACTCCCCAGCAAACTTATACGCAAAGTCAGTTTTCTTCTGGATAAATTTTGGTCTGACAATGGCTCCGGAGTCCATGAGTCGAACGGAGTCAAGAGAGTAAACCCTGTCACCGAGATAAGTATAAATAAGCTTGGTCATCCCGTCTTCCCGACGAAAGGCGGTTGCAGAAAGTCCAAGCATGAACCAGCAATCAAACCCAGAAACCACCCCAGTAAACAGACTGGCAGGAACCCGGTGGCACTCATCAACCACGAGATGACCAAAAAGCGGAGCAATTTCGGCAAGCCTGTTTCTGAGAGTATTAACTATCCCCACAGTTACCGGCCGGATATTAACCAGTCCCCCGCCTGCCTGCCCCGCCTCTATTCCCAAAAATTGTTCAATCCGTTCCTGCCATTGTTTAAGCAGCTCCAAGGAGTGGACAAGAATCAAGGTCGGCTGCCTTCGCCGGGCAATAATATCAAGTGCCATAACAGTCTTGCCAGAGCCGGTACCCGCCTCAATAACCCCAAAAGAATGGACAATAGCCGCCTCTACAGCTTCCTGCTGATATGGTCGTAATTGACCGGAAAAGGTGTAATCAAATTCTTCCAGTCTGCGTCGCCTATCAATGATTTCAGGAGAACAGCCGGTATGTTCCCGGCAAAGATGAACCGCCTGATTGGCAAATCCCCTAGGAAAGATCAGCTCGTCGTTCTTTTCTCTGAAAAAATAAAGCTTTGGTTTAAGATTCTTGCCAACCCAGCGACCATAACGGAGGGCCGCATCATATTTAGGATTTTTTATGGTCAGGTGAGCCTTGATGGCATCCTGCAATATAGACGATGCCCCGGTTAAGGTGCAGACTTTATCCACACCAAGCTGCACGGTCATATCCTATCCCCTGTCTCTATCAGGTTACAGGGAGTAAAACTTATCCCCTGTCCTCTGGCTTCTGTCACCTGTCACCTGTAAAACCTACCGTAAAGCCTGCTCATTAATCCATATATCTGCTTCTGCCTGCAACTCGGCAAGCCAGTTCTCTATTATTCTGTCTTGCTTTGTTTCCAGCAATTGATAATGAAGTTGCTCTTTTTCCAGGTCCGTAAACGCCTCGGGGTTATGACGACGATTACGAACCTCATAGATATAAAACTCATTTGCAATCTCCACTGGCTGATCAGGAAGCCTCTGCTCCGGCGGCAAAGCAAAGGCATCAACTATAACCTGCCAGGGCAGATTGGCAGCTCGGGGTGTGCTTCTCTTGATATAATCCAATTCCCGCACCCCATCTAACTGTAGAGCCCCAACCTCACGGGCATGAAGAAGATATGCGGTCGCAGCTTCTCCTGCCAGCTCAACCGCTTTGTCCCGGCGATAGCCTTTGATGACCCGCTCTCTTACAGATGCAAGCTCCGGTATCTGAGGTGCCTGAATATCCTCAACAAAAATTACCGCATATCCCTTGTCTAACTCAATCAACGAACTAAGCTCTCCCTTGCTTAACTTAAAAGCAGAAGCAAGGAAATCCTGATCCGCAACAATACCCTCAGGTGGATCGGAACGGGGAAAAAAACCAGTAGTCGTTACTGCTTTGCCCCCCTGTTTACTATAATTATCAAGAGAACCAGCTCGCATGATCTCTTCATAAGCGACAAGTCCTCTTGCAAAGGTAAGTCCCTTGACTTTCTCCTGCTTCAAGATGTCTGTCAACTCATCCCTGACTTCTGCAAAGGAACGGGTATGGGCAAGTTTAATATCCTCCAACTTAATAATATGAAAGCCAAAAGAAGTCTGAACAGGCCCCCTCACCTCTCCCGCCTCCATGGAAAATACAGCCTCATCAAAAGGGGCAACCATCTGGCCCTTTCGGAAAAAACCAAGATCACCGCCCATCTCTTTAGCCGGTCCTTGAGAATAACGCCTGGCAAGCTCCGCAAAATCATCACCAGCCATGACCAGGCTCAGAATTTCCTCGGCCCTCTGTTTTTTGTTGTTCACAGTTTTCTCATCATCACCTTCATTGACCTTGATCAGGATATGACGGGCATGCCGTTGTTCAGGGATGGAATATTTATCTTTTTTCTCGGCAAATAAACTTTTAAGCTCTTCATCAGTGACCTGAACCTTGCCCGCATCATCAGAAAACGAGAAGAAGAGATATTTTAAACGAATTTGCACTTCCGAGGCATAGTTGTTTTTCCGTTGTTCAAACCATAAAGCCAATGCTTCATCCTCAACGACTACGGCATCTTCAAAGTCTATGCTGGTGAAGGATCTTACCGCAAGCCTGATCTCTTCTCCAAAAAATGACAACCATTTCTGATGTTCTGTCGTCGGCAGAAAAGCAAAAGATGCCACCCCCTCAGCGACTAAGCCAAGCAGCATCTCTTCTCTAATCCGGTCTTCAAAGGCAACAGGAGTTAACCGATTCTGGGTCAATATGGTTTGGTAACGATCAAGGCTAAAACGACCGTCTTCCTGAAAAACAGCCATACCATGAACTTCCTGCCTGATGGCATTTTCATCAACCTTAATCCCCATTTTCCCCGCTCCCTGGCGAAGAAGCTCAGTTTGGATAAGCTGATTTATGATCTGCCCTCTTAAATTGATTCCAGCCAAAAAACCGGGTGGCACCGACCCTCCGAACTGTTGCCGATAACTATCCACAGCCTGGTCATACGCCCTATGGTAGTCCTGCAAAGGGATATCCACATCATTAACCGTGGCAGCAACATTACGGTCACCGGTGATATTGGTACCGACTCCCCAGAAAACAAAGACCAACACTATCATAACCACTATCGCCTGAATAAAAAATGACTGGGCACGGTTTCGTATAAATCGTAACATTCTTCCTAACTCCCAAAAAATAAAAAAGGATTTCCTCTACAAGTCGCAATCCTGTTGCGGTCTTAAAATCATTGATGACATTTCTCATTAGCCCAAAAGCCATCAATTTTAAACCTGAATTGAGCGATTTTATGACGCAGATATGTGCTGATATCTCGCCGTTGCACTGCTGTGTGCCAAGGCTTTCCGGAAACCGCAGGCATACCCGTTGGTCTGTTGAGGATTTCCTTAAAAGCCTTGGCGTGCAAGAGATCGGAGTCTCGTTGCACTCGCTTACATGGTACAGATCAAGCTAAAAAATCGCTCAACTCAGGTTAAAAATAATCATTATGTTCAATTTTTAAACCAGTTACCAGTAAAAAGTGTAATATACCTGAACCCGTGACGGAAAACAAGGTGTCTACTCTATCGGAGTCTCGTTCCTCGCTTACCTTCAGGGTGGTATTATATGATAAAATAAATATGATTGTCTTGGTTTTTTCTCACCATGAAACAGTAGCCGTCCATCGAACGATCACGGATTCAGGCTATATTCATCCAGAAATACACGATTGACAATTCATTCAAAAAAAAACCGACCATGCTTGACAAACAATCAGCCTTATAGTAAAAAAAATATGACTTTCAATACAAGTACAAACTTACAACCCATATTACTTGTCCAAGGAGGATACAGAATGGCAACAATTGAACACAAAGGCAACACCTATGTAGTAGATGAAGATGGATTCCTGTTGAACGGCGATGAATGGAATGAAGACTGGGTCGACTATGTCAAAAGTGTCGAGGGCATTAGCGAGATTACCGATGAGCATCAAAAAGTTATTGATGCCCTCAAAGATTATTACAAGAAAAATGGTATTGCCCCCATGGTTCGTATTCTATCAAAAACCACAGGATATCCACTGAAACGAATCTATGAGCTGTTTCCGTCCGGACCTGGTAAAGGTGCCTGTAAAATGGCTGGTCTGCCAAAACCCACGGGTTGTGTATAATCTGAGATAGGGGAAAGAAAGATCATCAGATTACTTACTTTCTTTCCCCGAGTTAAATTATTATATGTTGCATCAAGGGAAGACTGTTAATTAGTCTTCCCCTTTTTTTATTTTTGAATACCCGCAATCCAAACAAACTCGTGAGTTACCCAGCACCGTCATTCCGGACTTGATCCGGAATCCATTATGGATGTTGCTTGGATCGGAGTCTTCGCTTACCTCCGGATCTGTCATGCCGGACTTGATCCGGTACCGGAATGACGGTGGCGTGGGATGCTTTCGGAAAATAGATTTCTCGGGTCTGCACTTACCTGTTTTTTTATGACAGAAGTTCAGGAGTAAGGTACTAATGAACCCTTAGATCAATATGGTCCAGTCAAACTGGTTACTCTGAATTTCAAAAAATCATCTCCAGAAAATGACCGTGATATGGTGTCATATCCGCTCCGCATTTACCACATAATAAATATACTGCACCAAGAATTTCTGTATCATTTTGTTCCGGGATAAAGCTACCATCCAGATTCTGATGATAACGAGTGGTTACGATCACATCCTGTGCCTGTTCCACAAATTCTTTGCTGTTACCACATGATGGGCAGTAAAGATGACCAGCCGGGCGACTGGTTGAAACTTTGACTGTGTTTTTTTCCTCAGCCATAGCTGACCTCAAAATTAGAAAAATCCTGGTCTGCTATCTCTTCTTGAATATCAACCCGGCTCACCTCTGCCATCGGTGTTCCCCTGTGAAAGCCAGTCAACCATCCGTAAATATTCAGGTAGCACCTCATATTCGTCCATTCGGACCGGTTCGAGTAGCAAAAGTACGCTTCACCGGCCAGAATGAACGAATCTAAGGCACTACCTAAACATTTAATATCCTTGATTATGAGATTTTCTTTGCCAACCCAAATACTTACAACCATCCTGTCAATATCCTTTTGTCCGCCTTCCAGAACACATTCCACTGTTCCGTCCAGACGATTTCGCACCCAGCCGCATAAGTTATTTTTTTTAGCTTCCTGACAGGTGAAATCACGAAAAAAAACTCCTTGTACCAGGCCATGTACGATAATCCTTACAGATTTTTTTCCGGTTTTCATTTGACCGCTCCATTAAGGAAAATCCGGAATTCCTCTTCGTTAAGAACCGCTATTTTCCGTTCTTTCGCTTTTTGCAACTTACTGCCCGCCTTTTCTCCAGCAACCAGAAAGGTAACCCTGTTACTAAATCCTGATACCACTTGCCCGCCCAAATCCTTAACCAACTGTTTTGCTTCGCTCCGCCCCATGCTCTGCAAGGAACCGGTGAACAGAAAAACCTGATCAGATAAAGGTTTCTTCTCACCTGCTTCAGGTATAATCTCAACGCCCTCTTTCTCAAAAGCCGCCAACATATCCCGGGTGGTTGGATCGGAAAAATAATCATACAGGCTTTTTGCCGCCTGCTCACCAATTCCCTGACAATTACACAGTTTTTCTTTATCTGCACTCGCAGACACAAGGGCCTCAAGACTGCCAAAATAAGAGGCAAGGGTCGAGGCAGTAACCTCACCAACAAACCTGATACCAAGGGCAGCAATAAATCGGGCAAGAGAAATTTTCCTGGCCTTATCAATGGCAGCAATAACATTTTCCGCAGACTTGTCCCCCCAGCCATCAAGACCGGCAAGTGTCTTATCAAGTCGGAAAATATCCGGCAGATCAGAAACCAGCCCAACCTGAATAAGTTGTTCCATATTTTTTTTACCAAGCCCCTCTATATCAAGACCGCTTTTACCGGCAAAATAAATCAGGCTCTGTAACCGCAGGGCCGGGCAATGAAAATTGAGACAACGACTGACCGCCTCTCCGGCGGGTCTGACAAGTTCATGACCGCACTCAGGACAATTTACTGGAAAAACAATAAGCTGTTCTCTGCCGCTGCGTTTTTCAACAATCGGTTTTACCACTTCAGGGATTACATCACCGGCTCTTTGAATCAGAACAGTATCACCAATTCGCAGGTCTTTTCGTTCTATTTCACCTTGATTATGAAGAGTTGCCCGCCCGACAACCACACCCTCAACAGATACCGGGACCAAAAGAGCAACTGGTGTAACTGCCCCGGTTCTGCCCACCTGAAAATTAACCCCCTTAATAACCGTAGTCGCCTGAACAGCAGGGAATTTCCAGGCAACCGCCCATCTCGGAGCCCTTGCTGTGTTACCAAGCCGTTTTTGAAGACAAAAATCATCTAATTTTATTACCATTCCGTCAATATCATAATCAAGAGAGTTGCGGATTTCCTGCAACTGCCTGTAACGGATTGCAACTTCGGAAATATTTCCGCATAGATATACCAAATCGTTGACAGCAAATCCCAGTTTTGCAAGAAAAGGAAACAGCTCACTCTGGTAACGACAATCAACCCCCTCGGTATCTGCCACCCCATAGACAAAAAAACGAAGCGGCCGTTTTGCTATTTCCTGTGGATCAAGCTGCCGCAGAGAACCGGCAGCCGCGTTACGGGGATTGGCAAAAATAGACTCGCCTGCTTCAACCCTGCGGCGATTCAAATCGATGAACCCTTGGTGATCTATAAAAACCTCGCCCCGCACCACCAGTCGTTTCGGCACTTCACCACTTTTACCTGCCCGTAAGCGTAAAGGGATGGCATGGATTGTTTGCAACCCTGCGGTGATATTTTCACCAACCAAACCGTCTCCACGGGTTGAGCCAAGCATAAACTGCCCATTCTCATACACAAGTTCCACTGCCAGACCATCTAATTTAGGCTCGGTCAACCAGGTAAGTTCAGTATCGGTATTAAGATAACGAAAAATTTTCTGCTCAAACTCTGCCAGCTCTGTTTCGGAAAAAACATTATCAAGACTCAGCATGGCGGTATGATGTTCCACCTCGCTAAAGCCGGACAGCACAGCCCCGCCAACCCGGCGGGTTGGCGAATCAGCAACAGAAAGCTCAGGATACAAGTCTTCAATTTCAACAAGCCGCTTAAACATCCGGTCATACTCAACATCGGCAATAAGAGGATCATCAAGTACATGATAACGCATGTCATGTTCAGCAATTAGAGCTCGCAACTCTTTTGCCTCGGTTATGATCTGCTCAGTAATCATAATTACAAGACATCGAGCAAGACACCGCCTTTACTGATATTTTCCCGGCTGTCTTCATCAATAAAAATAAGAATAGAGTCTTTTGACTTACCGGTTTCTTTAGCAATTACCTCGGTTACGCCGACAACTATTTTTTCTTTCTGTTGCCGGTTCAATGTACCGGCAACCCTAATATTCACATATGGCATTTTTTCTTCTCCCTTGTGTCCATAATGTTAAAGCTGGTAATTATAACCCGATCATGAATAGTTTATACTGAAAAGATACACAAAATAAAAATTTTAAACATATTTTTCAAAATATGTAAAGCCAACCAGCTCACATTCCAGAGATAACTGATCTTCAACTATATAATTTTCTAATCCCCCCAGACAGTATTCTTCCCTCTGGTCTCCAACTTTTCGCTCACTAAAAAACCAGATCGTTATTCTTCGTGCTTGACACAGGAAACGGTTTAGAGTAAAAAAAATAGTTTGTATTTATTTCAAGGTACAATATTCGTTTTCTGATTACAACTCACCAGCATGACTGGAGCAAATTGGCCAAGCCCCTACGGTAAACCATAAAAAATGGTTGCTGGGGATGGTTAGTTCTAACTGCCAGGTTTCAGAGCAACCAGGCATAATAAAAACTAAAGAGAAACAGATAAGAAGCACCCTTTATTTATGTTTGAAAATCTTACAGATCGTTTAGAAAATTCCTTCAAAAAACTCCGTGGTCATGGGGTTCTTACGGAAGAAAACATCAAAGAAGCCATGCGTGAAGTACGCATGGCCTTGCTTGAAGCTGATGTCAACTTCACCGTAGTCAAGGATTTTATTACTTCTGTAACCGAAAAAGCCATTGGTCAGGATGTATTGACCAGCCTTGCTCCAGGACAGCAGGTTGTCAAGATTGTTCATGATGAGCTGGTAAAGCTTCTTGGTAGCGAGACGGAAGGGATTCGCCTGGACGGTCACCAGCCGGTGACTATTATGCTGGCTGGCCTGCAAGGTTCCGGTAAAACCACCACTGCCGCCAAACTGGCAAAGCAACTTAAAGAACAGGGTCGCAAACCATTTTTGGTTCCTGCTGATATATATCGTCCGGCGGCCATAGAGCAGCTGAGCATTCTTGCCGGTCAGGTCGAAGTTCCGGTTTTTGCCTCCACAGTGGAGCAGAAACCTCTTGATATTGCCCGGATGGCGATGGCTGAAGCCGAAAGAGACGGCTATGATACAGTCATAATTGATACTGCCGGACGACTTCATGTCGATGAAGAGCTGATGTCTGAGCTTCGTGATATCTCGGCTGCGATTCAACTCTCCGAAATCCTGTTTGTTGCTGATGCCATGACCGGTCAGGATGCGGTCACGGTGGCGAATAAATTCAACAGTGATCTTGAAATAACCGGGGTAATCCTGACCAAGATGGAAGGTGATGCCCGCGGCGGAGCTGCTCTATCTGTCAAGAAGATAACCGGTAAGCCAATAAAATTTATCGGAGTTGGTGAAGGGCTTGATGCTCTGGAAATCTTTCACCCTGATCGTGCCGCCTCACGAATCCTTGGCATGGGCGATGTCCTGTCGCTCATTGAAAAAGCTGAAAAGATTGTTGATGAGAAACAAGCAAAAAGCCTTGCCAAAAAGATTCAGAAGAATGCTTTTACCCTGGAAGATTTTTTAGATCAGATTCAACAGATAAAGAAAATGGGTAACCTTGAGCAGATTCTCGATATGATTCCTGGGATGAACAAGCTCAAGCAGCTTAAAGACGCACCGAAACCCGATGCAAAAGAGTTGGGTAAGACCGAGGCTATTATTCGTTCCATGACCAAAACTGAGAGGCAAAGCTATAAGATAATTAACGCCTCAAGGCGAAAGCGAATTGCCAAAGGGTCAGGGACAACTGTTACCGATGTTAATCGGATGTTAAAAAGCTATACAATGATGTTAAAGATGATGGCAAAGATGCGGGGCAAATCAATTTTACGGCGTGGTAAACGGCGTAAACTGCCCAAAGGTCTTGTCCGTTAAATTCGTAACTATTTCGTATAAAATATTTTAGTAACTATTCAGATGTGCTTTATATCCGTTCATTTTGAGCTTTGCAGCGTACTAATGTTACTCAAGAAGCTCAAAATGGGCGGAGATGAAGTGCAGCTGAATAGTTACATATTTTTATTTGACTGCCGGAACAAAATCCGGGTCTTAAGGAGAAGATAAATCATGGCAGTACATATTCGTTTGACAAGAAAAGGTCGCAAGAAACAACCTTTTTACCGGATAGTGGTTGCAGACAGTCATGCACCACGGGATGGTAAATTTATTGAAATCATTGGCACATATGATCCCATGTATGACCCAGCAGTGGTCAATATTGATCATGAAAAGCTGAATAACTGGCTTGGTAAGGGAGCACAGCCAACCACTACGGTTAAAAGTCTGATCAAAAAATCTATATCCCAAACAGAGGTTGCCTAATTGAAGGAACTGATATCTTTTATTGCTGAGCAGTTAGTCGATGATCCTGATTCTGTTGTTGTTGAGGAAAAAGAAGAAGATAATTGCCTTATTGTTAAACTAAGTGTGGCAAAGGATGATCTCGGAAAAGTTATCGGCAAGCAAGGGCGTACAGCAAGAGCAATGCGGGCTGTGCTGGCAATGTCTGTAGCCCGTCTTGATAAGCACTCGAGATTAGAAATTATAGAATAGTATATCTCCTACATCTTTAAGCGTTGACAAGTTAAAAAATCGCTCAACTTAGGTCTATATTTGTTTCAATGGCTGATTTGCAAAAGACCGCAACAAAATTTATACTGATTGGTAAAATCACCAAACCACATGGTCTACGGGGTGAAGTAAAAATATTTCCATTCTCCCATGACCCTGCTTCGTTTATTGATAATTACTCATTATTGCAACTTGCCAGAGATGAACAAGAAACAAAAAACTTTTTATCATGCAAGCTGAAAAACTCCAGGCTGCACGGGAAATATGTTCTAACTACGCTGGAGTTATGTTCAGATCGTAATCAGGCTGAACAATTATCCGGTTTTTTTGTTTTTATCCGAGACTGCGATTTGCCGTCATTAGCTGATGATGAATTTTATCTCCATGAACTTATTGACAAACCATTAGTTGACAAAGCAGGTAATGTGATAGGTAATGTTAATCGTATCCTTGAAGCTGGTACTCAAGAGCTCCTTGTTGTTCAATATAAGGGTAGGGAAGTCCTGATCCCAGCGGTACCTGAGTTTATAGTTGCCATGGAAGAAGATCATATCATTGTAGATTTACCTCCTGGACTATTGGATATTTAATAACCAGCAGGGCATTACACTCACATAGATTGATGGATTCCCTGCAATTTGATATTCTGACAATTTTTCCGGAACTATTTACTTCTCCTCTTAAAGAGGGAATTATCCGTCGGGCTTTATCAACAAAACAGATCAAGGTGAATCTCCATAATATTCGTGATTACGCCTTTGATCGGCACAGGATGACTGATGATCGTCCCTTTGGCGGTAGTGAAGGAATGATTATGAAGCCGGAACCGTTAACGGCTTGTCTAAAAGCAGTGCAGGAAAGCGGAACTAGAGGCAAAGTGATTCTTCTTTCGCCACAGGGTAAAATTTTTTCCCAGCAAATTGCCTCCCGTCTTGCCGAATTAAAGCGTTTAATTTTAGTCTGCGGACGATACGAAGGGGTGGACGAGCGATTCAGCCGGCAATCTGTAGACGAAGAGATCTCCATTGGTGATTATATCCTCACCGGCGGCGAGCTGGCGGCCATGGTTATTATTGATTCCGTTACCAGATTACGGGATGGCGTTCTGGGTTGTTCCCAATCAGCTGCAAATGATACCTTTAGTCATGGTCTGCTCAAACATCCTCAATATACCAGGCCAAGAAATTTTGACGGCATCAATGTCCCTGAAGAGTTGTTGAGTGGTAACCATGGAGATATTAAAAAGTATCGTTTCCTCGAATCGGTTCGGGTAACCATGGAGAAGCGGCCGGAGTTGCTCAGAGATATTATTTTCAGCGAGGAAGAACTGGACATGCTTGAGCAGGCTGGACTTGCTGAACAGATAAAAAAAATATGAAGCTGCGTCTCGATGTTGCTCTGGTACATGCACCGGTTGTGAACCGCAATGGTGAAATAATTGGCTCTGCGGTGACCAATCTTGATATCCATGATATTGCCCGGGCATGTTGCTCGTTTGGAGTGGATACCTACTGGATTATTACTCCTTTTACGAAGCAACAGGAGTTATGCAAAAAAATTATTGCTCATTGGTGCCGAGGATATGGCAAGCAAGCCAATCCGGATCGAGGAGAGGCTCTTTCTCTTATCCAGGTTGCCACGAGCCTTGACGAGGTTATAAAATCGGTCAGGGATAAGTGGTCGGAGAACCTGAAGATAATTGCAACTTGTGCTATAAAAAGAGACAGGGGCAAGACAGCCAGCTATAATGCCATACGGCAAGAATTAGACCAACAGGGAGCGGCTCTTCTCCTGTTCGGTACAGCTTGGGGGCTGGCTCCGGAAGTTTTTGATTCCGTGGATACAATCTTGCCGCCAATTATCGGCAGAGCAGAATATAATCATCTCTCTGTTCGCTCAGCGGTCTCTATTATCCTTGATCGTCTGACAGGTAAGCGAGACATCGTAAATTGATAATTATCTAACATCAAAAGGGCTTGACTATCAGAGGTCAGGGAAAGAAAGAAAATTGTCCAAAAAACAAAGCGTTTTTATAGGGCGTTTACGATGTCTGTAAGAGAGATTTTTTTTAATTTTAATTTTTACTTTTATTTTTTAACTACCGAAAAATACAGGGAATAAGTGCTATGAACATTTTAGATAGAATTGATCAGGAACAGATGCGTTTTGACCATCCAGAATTTCGTTCCGGAGATACAATCAAGGTACATATTCGGATTATCGAAGGCAGCAAGGAACGGGTTCAGATATTTCACGGTGTTGTGTTAAAACGAAAAAACGGCAATATGAGTGCTACCTTTACGGTTCGTAAGATTTCCCACGGAGTTGGAGTGGAGAAAACTTTCGCCCTTCATTCTCCAAGGATTGAAAAGATAGAGGTCGTGACCCATGGCCGTGTCCGCCGATCCCGTCTTTATTATCTACGAGAGAGGCGTGGTAAAGCGGCACGAATCAGAGAGAGAAGAATCAATTAGACTTTAGGGCGCCTTTACTGTTCAGGAGTGGGGGGGTGAAACAGGTTAACATATCGAAATTTTCCACCTTGTTTAATCACCTTGACATGACAGAAGATGATAACTTTTATCTTGAGAGAAACTTAAATCGTCAGGGTTTTTCTGCTGTTGTCGGAGTGGACGAGGCTGGTCGCGGTCCTCTGGCCGGTCCGGTGGTGGCTGGAGCTGTTATCCTCTCGCCCAATGATGAGCACTCAAAATATCTTGATTCCAAGAGCCTTACCCCTGCCTGCCGGGAAACTCTTTTCTCCCGTCTTTGCCGGTCATCTACTCAGATAGGTATTGGTCTTTGCACGGCCCGGGAAATAGAAAAAATAAATATCCTTCAGGCTTCTCTATTGGCAATGAAGAGGGCGGTTGAGAATTGCTGTGCAAATTGGCATAGTGAAGCAGATTTTCTTCTGATTGATGGGAAATTCACGGTTCCCATTGCCATTGCTCAACAAACCCTTGTCAAGGGTGAATCCAAATCAGCTTCCATAGCCGCAGCTTCCATTGTCGCAAAAGTAACCCGGGATCGTCTGATGGCCGAGGCCCACCAACAATATCCCCAGTATAACTTCCTTAAAAATCAAGGTTATCCGACCAGAGAGCACCGCCAGGCTTTAGCCGAATTTGGCCCCTGTACTCTTCACCGCCGCACCTTCAAAGGTGTTCGGGAGTATTTTGATGTATCGGAAAATTCAAGTTTCGTATTAAGGGTTCGGAAAGAAATAACTTGGCCTTTTCATCTCGTAACTGTACCACATCTTCAGTTGACTTTGTATCTTCACAATCCTCACATAGCATAGCTATGCTGCGGTTGCGAAGATACAAAGTCAACCGAACCTGCGGCACATTTACGGCTGAAAAAGCACAAGTTATTTCTTTCCGAACCCTAATCTTGAACCACAAATAGACATATTTTAATACCGATTTTTATTTTTTGTTTTTAAATTTGTGTTAATTTGTGTTAATTTGTGTTTATTCGTGGTTCGTTTTTTTTGACCGCAGGGCATCATGTTCAATATGTTTGCAAAAGGTAAAAAAGAAAATGCCACCATTGGCAGGTACGGAGAAGAGCTTGCCGTCACCTGGTTGAAAAAAAAAGGTTATACGATAATTGTCAGAAATTACCGTAAACCTTTTGGCGAGGTGGATATTATTGCCCGTGATCGTAATTGTCTTGTATTTATCGAAGTAAAAACCCGGAGGTCAAGACAGTTCGGTATTCCGGCCGAGGCCGTTAATTTCAAAAAACAACAACAGATCTCAAAAGTGGCAAGTGAATATTTATCCCGTACCGGTAAGCTTGACAATCAATGCCGTTTTGATATTATTTCAGTGGTTTTGCCCGATAACCAATCGCCGATAATTGACCAGATAATTAATGCCTTTGATTATATCGGACAATGAACAAATGAAAGATGAAAATGGATAATAATTCAAAGATCATATTGTCTAATCTTAAACAACCCCTGGGGATAACCATGGGCTGTCCGGCAGGGATTGGTCCTGAGATTATCCTTAAATTTTTTCAGGCTGAACGGAAGAGAAAAAGTTCTCTGCCCCTGGTTGTTATTGGTTCGCAAAAAGTTCTTGAACAGACCGGTCGGAAACTTGGCATTCCCTGTCCGATTTCTCCCTGGAATCCCGGCGAGCCGGTTATTCCGGGAGTAATTCCTCTTATATCGACTGGCAAAGACAGCTTCCATGAAGTCAAGCCCCAAACGGTAAATAAGGAAACAGCCCTGTCAATGATTGCCTGGATTAAGCAGGCTGTGCAACTGATTGAGAACGGTTTCCTCTCAGCAATGGTAACCGGTCCGATCAGCAAAACCGCCCTGAGACTGGCCGGTTCACCATGGCCCGGGCATACGGAAATGTTGGCTTCTTTAACCGGGGCAGACAGGTATAATATGATGATGGTCGGCTCCCGCCTGCGGGTGGCTCTGGTCACTACTCATGTACCGCTTGCCAAGGTAAGCTCATTGCTCAGCGAGGAAAAGGTAAAGGACTGTATCACCGCCACGATTGATACCCTTATCCATGACTTTGCCTTGCCAGGGCCTCGGGTGGCAGTGGCAGGCTTGAATCCCCATGCCGGAGAAGGCTCCATGTTCGGCTGTGAAGAGGAGAAGGTCATCAGACCGGCGGTACAGTCATTTTCTGGTTCTAAAGCTGTGGTCAGCGGTCCCTGGCCTCCTGATACTGTTTATTACAAGGCTGCAAACGGTGATTTTGATGCGGTTGTCGCCGCTTATCATGACCAGGGACTAATCCCCTTCAAACTTCTTCACTTTAAGGATGGAGTCAATGTAACCCTCGGTCTGCCAATTATCAGGACTTCGGTTGACCATGGCACCGCCTATGATATTGCCGGTAAAAATATAGCTGACTTTTCGAGTCTTGCGGCAGCTGTGAACCTGGCGGCATCTTTTGTGGTTAATAAAAAAGGTGTAAAAAAAGGTAAAGCATGGAAAAAAGAGGTCGGCTCATAGTCTTTGAGGGAATTGACGGTACTGGTAAATCGACCCAGTTATCTTTACTTGCCGAGTATCTTGATTCCATAGGAATTGAAGTGCTGGCAACAAGAGAACCCAGCAATGGCATCCATGGCAGAGAGATTCGAAAAATGTATGAGAATAGAGGTGATTATTCCCTTGAAGAAGAGCTTAACCTCTTTATACAAGACAGAAAAGAGCATGTTATCAGGGTAATTACTCCAGCTCTTACTGCCGGCAAGACCGTGCTCTGTGATAGATATTATTTTTCCACAGCGGCATATCAGGGTGCTGCCGGTGGAGATCCTGAGAAGATTTTTTCCAGCAATTTATTTGCCCCTGAACCTGATATTGTTCTTCTGCTTAAAATGAAACCGGAAGAAAGCATCCGCCGTATCCGCGAACTACGCACCGAAAAGTTAAATGATTTTGAACAATTAGACCAGTTAGCAAAGGTAGCTGCCATTTACGAATCTTTTAACCATGATTGTATAGTCCATATTAATGCTGCGACTTCGATTGCACAGGTACAAAATGATATCCGCAGGGCTGTGGAGGCACTATTCCCATGAGAACCAGATGGCATAATTTTCTGTTTTTGATAATTGCAATGATGTCTGTTCTTTTTGCCAATGGCTGTAGCATGTCAAGCAGAGATTCTCATATTTATGCCCTGGAACAAGAAGAAATACCCATAGCGTTAGATGAAATAATTGAAGATGAAACTGATCTGGCATGTTCTTATTTCTATTTCCTGTGGGGGCGATATGCAGAGGTGTCTGGCCTACTTGATGCAGCTCTTGAAGCCTATGAAAAAGCCTTGATCTGTGATCCGGCAAGTGTCTGGATCGCAAGAAAGATACCGTTGATTCTTCTACAGCTTGGCAGAGAAGATGAAGCAAAAGCACAATTGCACCAATATCTTGCCCGCAAACCGGACGATATTACTGCCCGAATGCTGCTGGCAAAAGTTTTTATTCGCCAGAAATTATACGAAAAGGCGATAAAACAATATAATTATATTTTTGTCTTGGAAAGTCAAATTTTCCATGATGACAACACTATCTTCCGTGGAAATTTTCTGCCCGAAGCGGGGACTCTGGCTCAAACAAAACAACCCCATCAGTTCCGCTCTCTGCTGCTCATCAGTGAACTATATCTCGGTTTGCAACGCTTTGATGAGGCAAAACAAACACTGGAAAAATTTATCAGCATCTCCGATAAGCCATATTCTGGTCATCTTTTCTTAGCCCGTCTGTTTGCCTATAAAAACAAATTTGCGTATGCCCACAGCCAGTACAAGGCTGCCCTGAAGATTCACTGGTCATTAGGGCTTGAACTTGAATTGGCAGGATTATATCTGCGGGAAAAAAAATACAGCGAAGTGGAAAAAATATATAAGCGGCTATTGGAAAAAGATAGCACAAATAAACAAGTGGCGATGTCCCTTGTGAATGTCTATCTTTTACAGGGAAAAGTTCAGGATGCCCATCAAAAATTAGCTCGCTTGCAGGGGATTTCTACTGATCTGGAACAGCTCGAATTGTCTCTTGCTGGCATTTATGCCCAGCAAAAACAGTTTGATCAGGCAATTGAGGTTCTTCAGGGGCTTCTTCTTCGTGAAGATTCTCCCCGAGCCCGCTATCTATTAGCTATTACTTTTATTAGGCAGAAAAAATATGAAGAGGCTTTAACTGAGCTGGAGCAGATTTCCTCTGAAGCAGAGGAGTATATGAGTGCTGTTTTGCTTCAGGTACGGATTTTAAATCGTTTACAGCGTTTTGAAGAAGGTATTTTCATCCTTGAAAATGTACTTGTCGCCGATGGCAGGCCGCTGACGGATATATTCATTCTGCTGGCAAATATGTATGAACGGCAGGGAGATCATGAGGCCAGCGAAAATATATTTAAACAAGCGCTCTCCATTCATCCGAATAATGACGACCTGTTCTACGAATTTGCTTTATTTCTTTATCGGTGGGATAAAATTATCCGAGCTCTCACCATAATGAAAAAGGTGATTGCCTTAAACCCTGATCATGCCAAAGCATTAAACTTTATCGGTTTCACCTGGGCGGACAGGGACGAAAACCTTGAGCAGGCTCTGGAGTATATTAAAAGAGCAGTATATCTGAAACCTGAAAATGGTTATATTCGTGATAGTCTTGGCTGGGTTTATTTTCGCCTTGGCTATTTGGATAAGGCAAGGAAAGAACTTGAGAAGGCCTTGGAGCTTGCCCCTGACACCCCTGAGATTCTTGAACATCTTGGAGAAGTTTATCTGGAGTCCGGTTTGCAGGAAAAGGGACTGGAGGCATACCGAAGAGCTCTAAAATTTTTTGAGATGGATGAGGATAAGCAGAGAATACAAGATAAAATACGAATTGTGGAAGAGGGAGAGGATGCTTGAACATTAACCGGCAGTCATGGTGGTGTGGGTCATGAGGAAAAAGTTTCAATACCTGAGCCGTACCTGTCCGCCTGCTCTGTTTATCCTGGCAATTATTTTTTTATTTACTGGTTGTGCCATTCGTCAGCCCCTGATCAGTCCGTTACCACCACCGGAAAAAGAGGCTGCCAGGGCCTTGTTGAATAAGCTTATCGATACTCCCTGTTCTGATTTCATTGATATTGATTTAACCCTTAACTGGCGCGGGTACGGGCAACAACGCACCATCCGGCTTGGCTTGCAGGCTACAAAGGATGGCTGGCTTCGTGTTAGTGGGTTCGATCCATTATCCCGCCCTTTTTTCATTTTTGTTACGGATGGATACTATTTTACCATGGTGGATAACCGACAGGGACGAGGCTATAAAGGTTCACTTGACTCTGAATTTATTCGTTCATACCTGCCCCAGGAAGTCTCCAGCAAGACAATGTTTCTGCTCCTCAGCGGTCGCCCTGTGGATAACCAGGAGCCTGTTGATATCGTCTTGGTTATGGATGATCAGGTAAGTTATTACCGCTATATTTTCACCATCACCGATGAATACGCCCTTCACAGTGAAATTAATACTGAAAGCGGTCTGCTGGCTCGACAGTTTATTGTGGGTAAATATGGCGAAATAATCATAGCCGTTGATTATAATGGACGCCTGCCGCTTAATTACTGCCATTTGCCCCTGACCCTTGGAGTGAAAGGCGAGGCAATCACTGGTACTGTTCATATTGTCATTGATAAAGTGTATGATGATACTGTTATTGACAAGGGCATTTTTTTATTAAGGATTCCTGGACATTTTATCGTTACAGAAGTGGAGTAGGTGCAGACTCTGCTCATGACCCATGCTGGTTATTGGGAAATAAAAAAGTAGAGGGAATGAGTTTTTGTTTTCCTGCTCATTTCTTTTCAGCCAAAAAGGAGAAATATGCGAAACGACAACCGGGCCTGTGATGAATTACGGCCCATAACTATTGAATATGATGCCCAGCCCCATGCCGATGGTTCGGTGCTGATCAAAATGGGTGGTACCCAGGTCCTCTGCGGGGTCACTGTAGAGGACAAGGTACCTCCTTTTCGGCAGGGGCAGGGATGGATTACTGCTGAATACGGGATGTTGCCCTGTGCCACCCATGGTCGAGGAAGAAGGGAAGCGGTGAGCGGACGGACCGGACGAACCTATGAAATTCAACGGTTGATTGGCCGTTCCCTGCGCATGATGCTTAATCTTGCTGAGCTTGGAGAACGAACCCTGCGGGTGGATTGTGATGTGATCAATGCCGATGGCAGTACCCGTTGTGCCTCTATTACCGGGGCAGCTCTATCAATCAGGATGGCTGTTCACAGGATGGTGGCTGATGGCCGTCTTGATGCATTGCCTGACATTCTCCCGGTTGCTGCAGTCAGTGTCGGGTTAATAGATGGAGAGGTTGCTCTTGATCTTAATTACAGGGAAGATATGGAGGCTGAGGTGGATGCTAATTTTGTCATGAGCGGAGATGGTCGTTTTATTGAAGTACAGTGTACGGCGGAGGGAATGCCTTTTGCCCCGGAAAAATTAGAATTGATGAATGAGCTTGCCGTCAGGGGAATTACCAGAATTTTTAAAATATGGGAGCAGCCATGGCCATATTTTTTGTAACTATTCAGATGTGCTTCACTCAAGTCTCGTTCCTCGCTTACCTGGGCTTTGCAGCGTACTAATGTTACTCAAGAAGCTCACAGGTAAGCAAGGAACGAGACTCCGTGGAGTGCAGCTGAATAGTTACCATTTTTTTTACTTCTTTCCCTGCCCCCTGATAATTAAGCCCTTTTGATATTCGAGAATTATCAATTATCAATTCTCAATTGATGCTGTTTGGATGTGTTGTCATGAAAAAAGTTAAAGGTATAGAACAAAGAGCTAACGCACGATATCCCGTTGAACGAGGTACCTTTGCGGTTTTTTCTGGTGCTATCCAGGTATTACCCGGAATCATTGTTGATATCAGCAAAACAGGTCTGGCATTTTTATATCTTGATAGTGAGAACTGGCCAGCCGAGATGACCGGAGAATATCATCTTTTTGGTGATGATTTTCATGTGGGCGGCGTGTACTTGGAAATGATTACTGATATTGAGGCTGTCGGCAAAGAACATCCGCTCTATGAGCTGGCATGCAAAAATACCTGTTCCCCGCTCAAGGTCAGGCGAAGAGGGGTCTGTTTTAAAGATTTGAGCCAAAAGCAGCATGCTGATCTGGATATTTTTATTGAACGATTTCAGAAAATTGAGCGGTAGTTTCAGAATTTGTAAGCGTTCACCAAGGATATAGATTTACACCTGAGTTGAGCGATTGTTTAACTCAGGTCAAGAGGGGTTACAGTAAATGACTTGTGTAGCAGTGAAGCGGCGACCGTGTACCAGCCCTCACTTAAGTCTCGCAGATCAGCACAGGCTTCGAGCTTGCTTACCTAATGCAGATTAAACCAAAAAATCGCTCAATTCAGGTTCCAAACAATATATTGAAAACATTTCAGGAAATGCCTTTTTAGCTTGCACAGCTCAAAATAATGGTTATTTTGTAGGTAGTTATTAATCAGAAAATTATTATCCTCTACCCCGGAGGTGCCATATTTTTCTTTTCACCATAAATAATAACATTGCTATCAAGCAGATAATCAAACCAATCGTGCTTATAATGGGGTTGGTATGGTTGCTTGGCGGAGGCGTATTCGCATCCGTAATTTCCCAGGCCTCAGGGTCATCAACAGCATTGATACTTGATGTCGATGGGGTCATCGGTCCGGCGATCAGCGAATATATCCGTCAGGGGCTGAACAAGGCAAAAAACGAAAACCATGCGGTCGTTATCCTCCGACTTGATACTCCTGGCGGCCTTGATACCGCTATGCGGGATATTATTAAAGATATTCTCGCATCAACAGTTCCGGTGGTTACCTGGGTAGCACCTGCTGGCTCACGAGCTGCCAGTGCCGGAACTTATATCCTTTATGCCAGCCATATCGCAGCCATGGCTCCAGCCACTACTCTTGGAGCAGCTACTCCCATGCGTATTGGCGGACCCCCCGTCAGCCCGAAAGCCCCTCCTGATTCTGAAGATCCGGCCAATGGAGAAACACCTTCAGCACCTGCCGATACTCTCCAGCAAAAAATGATCAACGATGCAGCTGCTTATATCAGGGCCCTTGCCGATCGTCACGGCCGCAATGCAGACTGGGCAGAACAAGCAGTGCGTGAGGCTGTGAGCCTGACCGCCGAGGAAGCTCTGCAAAAAGGAGTTATTAACCTGATGGCCTCTACGCCGGAAGAACTCCTGCTGTTGATGGATGGTCACGAAGTCGTTATGTATTATGGAAAGACTGTTCTTGCCAGCAAAGACCTAG
>CAYRGM010000007.1:0-27030 GCA_964423765.1 uncultured Desulfobulbaceae bacterium | reverse complement strand
ATTGATTAGCCCAATGTCGAAAAAATGGCATTTCTGAATAATACCAAAAAATAAAAAATAAAACAACTCGTCCATTTTTTTCAACAGATTTTAAAAAAGCACTGAACATGAGAAAAAATAAACCTCAATACAGAGAGTTAAACGAACATGAAGAGCAAACCAGAGAGTTCATGTTGACCCTGCCTTTATTTGATGATTTCAGCAATGAAGAAGTTGATATTATTGCTCGTCATACAAATTATACAGAAATCAAACGGGGAGAATATTTGTTTACCGAGGGAGAAAAAGGCGATTTCATGTGTTTTATTGTCCGCGGATTACTTGAAGTTCTAAAGAAATCTGGTCAGGGCGATTATAGAACCATTGCCAGGCTGGGAAAAAACTCTACAATTGGAGAGATGTCAATCATAGATAAATCTCCCCGCTCCGCATCAGTCATTGCCCGCCAACCTTCAATCGCGATTATTCTTACCCAAAAAGGTTTTAATATCCTGACTACGAATTATCCGGCAACAGGAATCATCATGCTCAAGAAAATCATGCGCCTGCTCAGCCTGAACATGCGTAGAACCTCCAGTAAACTTGCCGACAATATATCCATCTAATCCGCACTGTCTGTGAGCAAATTGATCAGCCCCTTAACTCGTAACCGCCAACTTTTATGTACATACCATGAACAAAACAACTTTATTTCACAATATTATTGGCCGCTGTGAGTCCATGCAAAATCTCTTTGATCTTATCAGCAGACTGGCAGAAGACAATTCAACCACTGTTCTTATTCAGGGAGAGTCCGGAACCGGTAAGGAACTTGTTGCCAGGGCAATTCACCAGAACAGCCCAAGAAACAAAAAAAATCTTGTCCCTGTAAACTGTGCTGCCATCCCCGATGATCTCCTTGAGAGTGAACTGTTTGGTTACAGTAAAGGTGCTTTTACCGGGGCTACCACCGCTAAAATAGGGCGTATAGAATATGCAGACGGCGGTTCTCTTTTTTTAGATGAAATAGGAGACATGAAGCCAAATCTCCAGGCCAAGTTATTAAGAGTTTTACAGGAACGGGAATTTGAACCTGTCGGTGCCCTGAAACCGGTATCTGTTGATGTAAGGGTTATAGCTGCTACCCACCGTGACCTGGAACAGATGGTAGAAAGAGGAGAGTTTAGAGAAGACCTTTATTACCGGCTCAGCGTTATCCCTGTCAACATTCCTCCCTTGCGGGGCCGCAGTGAAGATATACCCATCCTCATTGAACATTTTATCAGAGCCTCTGCGGAAAAAGGGAAAAAGACCATTGCCGGTTTTGACCTTGCTGCCATGCAGACCCTGCAAAAATATACCTGGAGGGGGAATGTGCGGGAGCTGGAAAACCTGATTCAGTATATGAGCATTCTCCATGGCAGTAAAGAAATTAATTTCTGTGATCTTCCTGAAAAATATAGTGTTTCTGCCTGCCCTACCCCACCCCCTGTTTCAGAAGAAAGTACATATAGACCAGTAATGGCAGATGTGTCTCCGACTGAACAGCTTATGCTATTTCCAACCCCGCCGCCAACCCCTGCGGCTCACATATGGAATGACAAGGGCATAGACTTCAAAAACCTTGTCAATGAATTTGAAACTCAGTTGATAGTTCATGCTTTGAAGTGTACCGGAGGCAACAAAAAAGAAGCGGCGAGGTTATTAAACCTGAAACGGACAACTTTGTTGGAGAAAATCAAGAAAAAAGAGGCGTATATGGAAGGTAATAACTAAGTCAGACAAAATAATTGATAATTGATAATTATCGATCATAAAAAGGCTTGCGTATCAGGGGACAGGGAAAGGAGCACAAGAAAATTGTCCCAGAAACAGGGCGTTTTTAGAGGGCGTTTACGAGAGGTTTGTAAGTATACTTACGACTTATCTCTCTGCAAGGTCAGTTAAGCTGCTTTTTTAACCATATTGGTATTTAATTTTTCCTGGATATCCAGGTCCTTTGCCGGAGTAATCAGGATATCAGAGACCCCGTATTTAACCGCTTTTAAAACTGTACTCCGTGTCCAGGCTGGACCGCCGGCAACAAGAGGAACTCTCAGACCACTATTGCTTAACTTAATTGCCATACCAAAGCCATGCTCATCTACTTCCTTCATAATCAAAAAAACAAGCCCCACAGTCTGGGTCAAATGATTACTTACCTGGTCGCGATAATCAAGAATTTTGCTATGCCAACCCTGATTAGTCAGCAATGCAGCCACAGAGGTTGATTCGACTTCATCATCGGTAAAGATAAGGACATCAACAACACTGTCTCCAGCACCACTTATCTCAAGCCTTTCTGCCATGCCTTCATGATGCAGTCCCTCTCTCTCACTATTATTGATTGCCTGTTGACCAGCAACATTATTTTCTACAACAGGTTGCTCTGCAACTGACGGCTGGGCAAGAGCTTCAAGACCAAAAATCCTGGCTGGAAAAACAGCCTGCATCCGACCAAGTTTCCGCCCGTTCACAATTAGATTACCAGCACTTAAAAAATAAAACTCATCAGGTATAACATCATCTGATTCAGGGTCAATTTTAATCGGAACAATTGTCTCAAGTCCTGTTTTGACAAAACCTATATTATCCCGGTACAACTCTTCAAAGACAGTCGTATATACCCCGGCAATAATATTGGTAATTTCTTCATAAGCGTCTTGGGTATCTTCACCAAACTCTTCATCTCTGACCACTTCTTCAAGTTTGGCATCCGGTAGCATAATCAAGGTGCCACCAATGTAAATAGCATCTTTGACGGAGACAAGTAGATACGCCTCGCCGTCTTGATCCCCCCGCACTTCCATCCTTGCCATGACCTGTTTGCCACCAGTCTGTTCGAGCAGTTCTTCCTTGCTGTAGATGCCATTATCCCAGTCTTTGATTGTAAGAGTCCCGCCTAATAAAGCACCGACCTCTTCTCCAATCCTTTCAAGGCATATATCAAGAATCTTAGCAACTTTCCGTCTTTGTTTTTCCAGTTTTTCAACTGATATTTCTGTAGGTTCAGGATTAGACTGTTTATCATTTTCAGCCTGGAGCTTAGTCCTTTCCGGTTCAGCGACACTTTCCTGCTTAAGAGTTGCAGTTTTTGTCTTTTCAGAAGAGGCCGTTTGAGAAACACTGCTTTCCACACCCTTATCAGTTAGTTCTCCGACATCATTTTTTTGTTCTGCAACTGGTACAGATTGCTCAATCAGCCCTAAATTTTCCGCCGGCAGAAGAAGCTTAAGTCCCCCCATCTCCACACCTTCAAGTTCCATTGCAGTCTGCATTAGATAATAGGAACCATCGGCGACCGGCTGATTTGAATCCACGACAACCTTAATAGGAACGATGACTTCCTGCTCGGTCTTGACGAATCTTAATTTTTTGGGGTATTGTTCATTAAATACTGTCGTTAGCACACCACAGATAATATTGGCGATCTCTCCATAGGAATCCTCAAGGTCTGCACTGTAGTCTTCATCGGCAACGACTTTATCCAGCTCCGAGTCAGGCAGCATAATCAAAGTTCCACCAATACGAATTGCATCTCGAACAGAAACAATCAGACAACCTTGACCGGTGATATCCCCTTCAAGCTGTATATGGGCAAGCACGGATTTTGGAGCCGGCTCTGAAAAAAAGTCTTCCTTGCTGATAACCGTGGTTTCAGGCACGGTAAATTTCATGGTTTTACCAATGAGTGCAGACACTTCCCCCTGCATACTCTCCTGGCAGACAACCATTATCTTATCAAGTCTTTTCTTTGCCTTTTCCATAAAGATCAATTTATTTTTTATATGATATACATCGCTTCCATATCTGTTTGTCGGCAGATAATAAGTAAATCTTTACAGTAATGGGAAATCAGGTACCGGGCATCAAGCCCCTTTTATGGTCGATAATTATCAATTATCAATTCTCAATTATCAATTATTCGTTACCCTTTCGCAATCTCAAGCTCCACCATCAAAGTTCCAACCTCGGTTTTAAATGGTATAACAAGCACATCAACTTCAGCCCGGGAAACAAGACTGTACTCTGCTCCAAAAATAGTTGTTGGCAGAGATAATTGAATATCCTTTCCCTTAGCAGAAAGAATGTTCTTCATACTGCCACCAAGCATATTGGCAATTTCACCAATGGCATCCTGGACATCTTCGTTTATTTTGTCAACCTCCATGCCAAGAAAACTCGTTGTAATTGCCAGAGCCAACTCTCTTGGTATATGGACGGCAAGCATTCCTCTATGGGTACCGGCAAGACCCACCATGCCGGTGATAGAGTCTTTCAGTAGACCTGGTTTTGGCAGAGGTCCACCATCCTGACAGATATCCATCATGATCATATCGGTAAACAACTCTACCACGGCAGCCACAATTTCAGGAACAATCTCGGAACAATCTTTCACTGTATACCTCCAAATATACATTCATATTTGCTCCCAATCGCCAAGCTCAGCCATGGGAACTAAATGGAGCTAAATATAAGATCAAAAAATATTGCTTGAAGCAATTAACCTCATCTCTTACACCTTTACATGAGTGGTCCCAGAAATTCGTTTACCTTATCTGGAGTAAAAGGTTTTTTCAACGCACCGACAGCACCAAGACTCTTAGCCTCACCGATAATATCTTCTCCGGTTTCGGTGGAAATCATAAAAACGGGAATATCTTTTATTCCATCCCGGGTACCTTTTTCACGCAGGAACTCAATTCCGTTCATATTGGGCATATTGATATCACTGAGAACTATATCTACGCTCTCTTTTTCCAGAACCTCAAGAGCCTCCAGACCATCTCCGGCCTCAAAAATATCACCAAAGTCAAGACCTGCCTGACGCAGGGAGCGGTTCACTATTTTACGCATAGTGCTTGAATCATCAACAATCAATATATTTTTTGCCATTAATTTTTCTCCTCTTTCATCAATAAATAAGATTTACAGACATCTTTAAGACCCTATAAAAATGCCCTGTTTTTTTGGATATTTTTTGTTGTTTCACCTGACTTCACCTGCCGTCTGATTTAAGCATTCTGTTCCTTTAACCTGAATTGAGCGATTTTATGACGAAGATATGTGCTTATATCTCGCCGTTGCACTGCTGTGTGCCAAGGCTTTCCGAAAACCGCAGGCATACCCGTTGGTCTGTTGAGAATTTTTGGGAAGCCTTGGCGTGCAAGAGATGAGTGCAGATCGAGTTAGAAAATCGCTCAACTCAGGTTTAAATTGCTTAGAAGGATGGAAAACCTGTCTCTACGATGGCGGCAATGTTAACACATACTTTGTTATATCACAACGACCGTATTGCATAGTTCACTCAAAGGAAAGGCTAACTCACTACTGACATGACTAAATACAAAAATCAGAATCAGCAAATGTGACAGTGATTATTTAATATATATCATTGTTCTGATATTAAAAGCAAGTCTCCTGTATTTTTAAAAATACCTAACCGCTCCGTCACTGTCAAAATATTGTCATACCATGAAGCATGGTAATTTAGAAAAACAACCATCCCCTACACATGACTTTGAAGTTGCTGATTAAATTGTACATGGAATATCAATTGCAAGCTAACCGGCAGAATGACATAAAAACTATGTAACTATTCAGCTGCACTCCATCTCCGCCCATTTTGAGCTTCTTGAGTAACATTAGTACGCTTCAAAGCTCAAAATGAACGAATAGGTAAGCGAGGAACGAGACTCCGTGAAGCACATCTGAATAGTTACAGCCTAAGATTAGGGGAGTTTGTTCATTTCGCTGAATAGTTACAAAACTATTTAATTAATTTAGAGTGCATCAGCAAAGATTGTCGCTGCGACATGGGTAGTGTCTAATAGCCATCGTTCATACAAACCAATGATTATAAACAATAAATACAGGATGTTTTTTTCGCAGGGAGCACTTACAGTGTTGATTATTACTGTAATCATCTCCTTAGCATGTCCTGTCTTTGCCGTTTCCATACTAGATACAGTTACCCAACTTAATGATCGGGATAATACCAGGATTTTCTTGCGTTTTTCACAACTTCCAGCATGGGAGAAAGAGAGCAACAACAGGCGTCTTAGCATAGTTCTCCACGAGACCACTCTCGGAGAAGATATGGAAATCTTATCCGGGGATGACATAGTGATAAGAATGACAAGTCGACAACATCAGAACTATCTCCACCTCTCCTTTTATTTTCGTTATCCGCCACAAAGAGTAACAACTCAAGAAAACAAGGCCGGCAACACTCTGATTATTAATATTTTGCCTGGCAATCCATTTACCATGCGCTACCCAGAACTCATCAGCAGGCTTGAAGGTATTACTATTCTTCAACGGCCGGAAGTGGACTTTACTCACCCAATACACCTATCCCGGTACGGTGACAACTGGAGGCTCTTTATTGAAGAACATGAACATGCAGTCAAGATAGAGCCGGATATCATACCCACAATGCCGCCTTTTCCCATGGCAGCTCATATCTATCCCCCACTTTCACCCGATAAATGGCTTGCAGAACCGATTTTGCAATTAGCCCAAAACAATCAATGGCAGCAGGTGGCATCTAACATTAAACCGT
This sequence comes from uncultured Desulfobulbaceae bacterium, assembly GCA_964423765.1. Classification (GTDB taxonomy): domain Bacteria; phylum Desulfobacterota; class Desulfobulbia; order Desulfobulbales; family Desulfobulbaceae; genus DRLX01. The sequence goes on along the minus strand of CAYRGM010000007.1, from coordinate 20,447 downwards.
TACTGCAACTCGAAGAGGATAAAGCTAAAAGAAATCGCCTTCTCCTTGCCTATGCAGAAACTCTTATTCGCAACGGTAGTTATAGCGAATCTGACAGGCTTCTCCGCAGAATTCTCCTGAGCCGCCCTGAGCCGGAAATGGAGGCCGTAACCAGACTACTCTATGCTTATAGTGTTTTTTTTAATAAAAACCCCCATCTTGCCCGTATAGAGTTGCTCAAGTCAATCGGACAATTACAAGCAGCTAATTCGCTCATACCATATCTTAACATTTTTCAGGCCGAACTTGCCCTGGTGACTGGTCAAATAAAAGAAGCCTATGAAGTTCTGGCAAGAGATAATGTTCCTTATATAGGCGAAGTAAAAATAATGCGACTATTGCGACAGGCTGATGTCTATTACAGTAGTGGTAATACAGCAAAAGCTCTGGTGGCTTACCGAAAACTTGAAAGACAACAAAAAGGTATAATAAAAAAATTTCCCGCCTCATTAGCGAGATTCAGCAATGCTCTATACACTTACAGTCTTTATGAAGAAGCAGCCATCCGTTATCAGCAATTAGTAAACCAGACAATTAACACTCCTCAGCAACCACTTGCCATGTTCAGGCTTGCCATGAGCCGAATAAATGCAGATGATAGAATAAGCAGGGTTCACCCCCTGCTTGCCCGTATCCGGACCGTATTTGCAGACACTGAAGGAGGATACCGGGCAGCTCTCAAGGCAAATGACCTCAATTTTCTTCATGGTAGAGTTCAAAAGAGCGAGATTGCTGCAATCTACGGTCAGCTTGGTAAAACAGCACCGACTGCCATCCTCCGAGAGGAGGCTCAGATAAAACAGGCCATGGTCAACGCAATTGCTGGTAACCATGAAACAAGTGTGCGGCAGGCCATGACTGTGGCACGAGATTTCAGAAAAGGACAGCTTCTCACCGAAGCCAAGGTGCTTATTATCAGCCAACTTCCTTACCTTTTTACCAGGCTGATTAACGAAGAAAGATTTGTTGATGCTCTGGTATTAGCCAAGCAAAACAGAACTTTTTTTGCCCAGGGCTGGTTGGATATCGAAATCCTCCATGAGCTGGCAACATCCTATATGCGGTTGGGACTCCATGAACGGGCGATCAGCACCTATTTGTATATCCTTAATGTTGCCGGTAGAGAAGAGCGGGAGAGAGCATTTCTACCAATGCTCCTGGCTCTTTACAACAATAGCAGTTATGCCATGCTGGAAGATTACGCAGATCAGTATTATCTCATTTTTGGTGCATCTGCAAATTACCGGGAAATTTTTCTGCTTCGCCTCAAGGCTCTTGAGCAGATGAACGAAGATAATATCGACCATATTATTCGTCTTCTCGATAATCCTGGCCGACCATCTTCCCCTGAGATTGAAGGGTTCGCAGCCCGGATATACTTTGAAGCAAAGAGCTGGGCAAAGGTTATAAGCATTATTGATAGAATTAACGAGTCACCCCTACCGACAGGTACAAATTACAACAACGAACAGATCCAGACGCAGATCCATACACAAAAACATATGCTTGGTGAAGCATTATTTCAGATAGGTGAATTTACACAGGCTGAAGATATATTATCATCTCTGGAACTCAGCGAGACATGGCATGACCAGGTATTATTCAGATTGGCGGAGATCAGCCTGCAACAGGGAAATACGGACAAGGCACTTAAAAGGTTTGAGAAACTAACCGAAAAAGGGAAGAGTCACCGCTGGAAAAAAATGGCCTCAGAAAGAATCAGTATTATAAGGTTAAATGACAAAATGTAACCTGTCAACGGAGTAAGGCTTCACCAGGGTAATTATTACAATAAATAAAGACATCGTAAAATAATCAGACAACCGTGAAGATGGGTTTGAAACCCGTCTCTACCAAATCCAGGCAGTTTAAGAGGACGGTAGATGAGACCGGTGCCGCAGGAAAGAAAATTGTCCAAAAAAAACAGGGCATTTTATAGGGCGTTTACGATGTCTGAAATAGCTATTAGATGAACGATTACGAAACGGAGGAAAAAACAAAATGGTTTATATTCACCAGTTTGACACAACCATGCACCTTCTCGACAAGGTTCTTGATCTGCGCAGTAAAAATCAGAAAGTAATAAGCTCAAATATTGCCAATGCGGAAACTCCTAATTACTCAGCCGTTTCCTTTGAATTTGAGGAGCAGCTTAGAAACGCCATCGACAAAGATGGGTTGAAGTCAGTTCCCGGACATGCAAACCACTTCCCTCTTTCTGGAAACAATATTTCAACAGTACAGGGTGTTATTGTAGTTCATCCAGATAAATCAGGAGTTGGCGATAGAAACTCCGTCAGTATGGAGAGAGAGATGATGCACCTTGCACGAAACCAGATACTTTATGAAGCTGCTATCACCATGCTGAACAGGAAAATGTCAATGCTTAAATATGCTGCCAATGATGGCAGGTAATTTGCATAAAACCCAATATGGTTTGAGGATAGCTACTCAATTAGCCTGTCTGGTAAGCCGGGCATAATAAACAATGAAAATTAAAACAGCAAGGACGGTAAGTTAATGCAACGAGACTCAAAGAAGTCAGGGAACTAATTTAACAAAACAATTGCCATTTTCTGTCCCCTGCCCCCTGTCTCCTGTTTTCTAATAAATATAGAGGATAATATGGAAATATTTGCCACTTTCAAGATCGCTGCTTCAGCCATGCAGGCACAAAAAACAAGACTGAATATTGTCAGCTCAAACCTTGCCAATGCTGAAACCACTTCAACCCCGGAAGGAGGTCCATATAAAAGGAAATCCATCTATTTTGAGTCAAAACCTATTTCTTTTGCCAACCAGTTACATAATAATATGAACAATGGCTTAAGCGGAGTAAGGGTTGCAAAAATTATTGAAGACAATACCCCGCCGCAACTAATATACAATCCCAGCCATCCAGATGCCAACGAGAAGGGTTTTGTTGCAATGCCCAATATTAATATTCTCAAGGAAATGACAGACATGATGTCAGCGACAAGATCTTATGAGGCCAACACAACTGCAATAAAAGCAGCCAAAAGAATGGCAATGAAAGCCCTTGAAATAGGACGGTAAACCATGCAGCCCATCAATGACATACAGTTAAACGCTCTCCAGACACAAGGCACAGGAACCACCGAGGTTACTCAAGTCACACAGGGATTTGCCGACATTATAACCAACCTGGTCAATGATGTAAATAATCACCAACAGGCCGCAGACCTGGGGATCAGGGAAGTACATGCCGGCAGGGCAAGAAACCTTCATGACGCCATGATTGCCATGGAACAGGCAGAGATTTCCCTTCGTTTCATGGTTCAGGTACGCAACAAGGCAATGGATGCTTATCGGGAAATTATGCGTATGCAGGTTTAGTGGTGTCAGAAGACAGAGGACAGAGGTCAGAAGACAGATAATATGCATACAACAGTCTGATTTTATAAATGATATATTGAAAAACCAGTTGGGCTTGATCTGATTGGTCAGGCTTTAAGCAAACCATGAAAGGTGGTTGCTGTGGTATGGATAGGTGTCAGTATTTACGGGGCATCTGTTGCTCTCCCCTGACTAATTACGAAATCTTTATCAAAACATTTGGATAATAAAAAGCCATGGCTGAACAAACTAACATTACAACAACAGCAATAACACCTGTAGCAACTCCCCCCCCCCCGCCGCCGGAGACACAAGCATCAGCACCCAAGAATGGTCTGCTTATCCTTAACGACAGGATAAACAAATGGCCATTATCCAGGAAACTTGCTCTCGGAGCAATAACCCTGATATCGCTTGTTCTCTTTGCCATCATTATTGTCCAGACAAAAACAGCCAGCTATCAGGTACTTTATGGCAATATGGGCATCGATGATGCCGCCGCAATCATCACCTGGTTAACAGAGAATGATATCTCCTATCAATTGGCCAACAACGGCAGGAATATTAAAGTAGCAGCAGCCAATGTCCATAAACTCCGTCTTCAATTAGCCTCGGTTGGTCTCCCCCAGGGCGGCGGGGTTGGTTTTGAAGTTTTTGACGACCAATCTTTTGCCCTGACTGACTTTGTCCAGAATGTAAACTATACAAGAGCCCTGCAGGGGGAACTCGCTCGTACCATTGCCTCTTTGAATCCTGTGGACACTGCCAGGGTACATCTTGCTCTCCCTGAAAAAAGATTATTCCAAAACCAACAGCAAGATCCCACGGCTTCCGTTGTTGTTACTTTGCGTCCTGGACAAAGGCTCAATGAAAAACAAATTCAGGGTATCGTACACCTTGTCTCAGGTTCCATAACAGGATTACAGCCTGAAAATGTTACAATTATCGATCAAAACAGCAAGGTGTTAACTGCTATTGGCGATCAGGGGTTGCTGGGAAGCATATCACCAGACATGCTTGAGATTCAGATTCAAGTGGAAAATAAGTTGCAAGAACGAGCCCAGGCCTTATTAGACAGAACTGTAGGCCCTGAGCAGTCCATGGTCAGAGTTACAGCCGCCCTTGATTTTACCAAATTTGAAAAAACAGAAGAAATTTTCGATGCGGAAGAGCCGGTAATTCGCAGTGAGCAAATAAGTGAAGATAAGTCAGGAACTGTAAGTGCTGGCGGTGTTCCCGGAGTAACAGCAAACCTGGGTGGCGGTGCCGATGAAACTGTGAGGACCAGTCCCACATCCAGCAGATACAGCCGGACAACTAATTTTGAAATAAGCAAAGTTATTTCCAGAACAATAAACCCGGTGGGAACTCTGCAAAAACTTTCCGTTTCAGTTATGGTGGCAGATCTAATTATTGCTGCCACAGAAGCAGAACCAGCAACAACCATGCCTCGTTCCGCAGAGGAACTGGATAATATTAAAAAAATAATCTCCTCTGCCCTTGGTCTTAACTCGGCCCGCGGAGACCAGATAGAGGTTATATCCATGCCATTTGTTGAGTCAGAAAAACTAATCGAAGAAGTTGGGATAGGGGAAAACCTGTTATACTCTTATATGCCGCTTATTCGTTATGGATTACTTCTGCTTGCCGGTTTATTGGTGTATCTTCTCCTTGTCCGTCCAATTATTAAAACCCTGCGAAATGATGTGACCCAACATTTCAAAACCGTGGAGGAGTTGGAGCTGGAAAGAGTAAAGGCTGTCAATGCAGAAAAACAAGAACAACTTGAAGCGTTCACAAGAGACCCTGGCTTACATGTCCGTGATGCCATTGACTCAAACCCAGTTTTTGCCGCCCATATCCTGAAAAGTTGGCTATATCAACAGGGTAGTGTCCGCTAATGATACTACAAAAAGATAAACTTGACGGTATTATCAAGTCGGCTGTCTTGCTCATCTGTCTTGGTGAAGAGTTAGCCTCCCGGGTAATGCGTGAGCTGAGCGATGAGGAAATCTTCAAAGTTACCAAGGTCATAGCTGAGATCAAACATATCCCGGAGGATATTAGAAATGTAGTGATGGATGATTTTAAGTTTTCAGCAGAAACCCAGGTTGGTCTTGTTATCAAAGGACAGGAGTTTGCCAAAAAAACTATCGCCGGCAGTGGTCCGGAAACACGGGTCAAGGCGTTGATGAAACAATTTGTCTCTGGTACGGAAAGCCGTCCTTTAGAGACAATTTCTAAAATGCAGCCGACCATGGTGGCAGGTTTTCTTGAGCGGGAACATCCTCAGACCATTGCTCTTATCCTTTCCACCCAGACTTCTGAGCATGCAAGTACTATTGTCAGCCACCTCCCCGATGAAATGCAATCAGATATTATATACAGAATTGCTATCCTGGATTCAGTTTCCCCGAGTGTGATCAATCGGATTGAAGAGGCCCTCCATCGGGAATTAGGCATTGCCACTGGCGAACAGGATCAGCGACCGGTGGGCGGTATTGCCAAAGTTGTTGAAATTCTGGATCAGATGGAGAACAACCTTGATGCTGATATTTTAGATAACCTTGAAGAGGTTGATCCGGACATGGTTGAAGAGATTCGCAAACAGATGTTCACCTTTGATGACCTGATCAATGTTGATGGTCGCTCTATCCAGATGATCCTTCGTGAAGTAAATAACGATTCCCTGACTTTGTCCTTGAAAACCGCCTCTGATGAATTAAAAGAAAAAATATTGACTAACATGTCAGCAAGGGCAGCAGACATGATTCGTGATGACCTTGAAGCCCTGGGTCCGGTCAGGCTATCAGAAGTTGAAGCCATGCAGCAGACCATTATTAAAATCGCCATGAAACTTGAAGAAGATGGAAAACTGATCCTCGGCAAGGGAGGAGGCGATGAGCTCGTATAAAATATTTAAGGATAATGCTGAGTTCACCCGCACATCACTGGTCAATGAGTCTGTAGAGCAAACTATTACCGAAAAAATCAAAAATAATAATAATCCGCTTACCAGTCGCGGCAAATCAGCTCTGTCAGTAGATAGCTCAGGGACAGCAAATGATACAACAGTGGTTGCCCAGGAAACATTTGCAACTGAACATGAATCGCATAAACCTGTGGACATAGAAGCGGCAAAGATCCAGGCTCATGCCTTGGGACGACAAGAGGCAGAGCAGGAAATACGCCGTGAATTACAACTGACTGTTGACGCATTTACTTGTGCCTGCACAGAAATAAATGACCTCCATACAAATCTGCTTGAGCAGAGTCGTGGCGATACCATTAATCTGATCATGGCATTGAGTAAAAAGATAATTAATCGGGAACTAAATACCGATAGAGAGGCAATTGTTCGTACCCTCCAACAGGCTATTGAAATATCGTTGGACAGCAGTGAATATGAGATATCGCTTAACCCCGATGACCTTGCCATTGTCGAAAATATGCAAGAAGATTTTAACCAACGAACCGGCAGGCTGAAACAAATTTATTTGAAAACTGATTCGTCCATAAGCCGCGGTGGCTGTAGACTGGAATCAAATATATGCACTGTCGATGCCACCATTGAAGCACAGATGGAGAGTGCCAGGGAATTTCTTGAAGAACATGGTACCGTCTTGCAGGAGACAGGAGACAGGGGACAGGGGACAGAGCAGATAACAAAATCAGAAGTCCAAAGCCCGGAGGTAAAAGCATGAGCATTTCTGCAGATACCCTCTCCAGACTCTCAACCCCTAAGGTTTATGGTAAGGTACAGCGAATCATTGGTCTGGTCGTTCATGGTACCTGCCCCCGATCTTCGATAGGTTCTCTCTGTGAAATTTACCCGCTTGAACCGGGTCCGCCGGTGCCAGCTGAAATAGTTGGTTTTAATGATAATCAGGCATTGCTCATGCCGCTTGGAGATTTGCGAGGACTTGGTCCTGGCAGCCGGATCAGGGTAATAAAGGAAAATGCCACCATCGAAGTCGGTAAAGAACTGTTAGGTCGGGTTATTGATGGAATGCAGCAACCGATTGACAATGGTCCCCAGCTTGATCTTAAAGAAACAAAAGAAATATATAGCCGACCACCTGGACCCATGCATCGTCGCACAATCAATGAGCCCCTTGATCTTGGTATTCGGGCAATCAATGGTTTTCTCACCTGTGGTCAAGGTCAGAGAATGGGAATCATGGCAGGTTCCGGAGTTGGTAAAAGTGTTCTTCTTGGTATGATGGCCAAATATGCCCAGGCTGATGTCAATATTATTGCTCTTATCGGAGAACGGGGTCGTGAAGTCAAGGAATTCATAGAAACGAACCTTGGCAAAGAAGGGCTGAAAAAATCGGTTATAATTGTTGTTACCTCTGAACAATCCCCGCTTCTTCGTATGCGGGGGGCCTTTGTTGCCACTGCCATTGCTGAATACTTCAGCAATGACGGTAAGAATGTCCTGTTAATGATGGACTCTGTTACCCGCTTTGCCATGGCCATGCGGGAAATTGGACTTGCCATTGGTGAGCCTCCCACCACCAAAGGGTACACACCCTCTGTATTCGCCACCTTGCCAAAGCTCCTGGAAAGAGCCGGCAGTTTTAATAACAAAGGTTCTATAACCGGTCTATACACGGTTCTGGTTGATGGCGATGACATGACCGAACCGGTAGCTGATGCGGTTCGGTCAATTCTGGATGGTCATATCGTTCTTTCCCGTAATATTGCCTCAAGAAATCACTACCCTGCTATAGATATCATGTCTTCTGCCAGCCGGGTAATGCGTGCCATCGTTTCTGAACGACATATAGAGCTTGCCGGTCAAATAAAGAATATCATGGCAGTTCACCGTGATGCCGAAGACTTGATTAATATTGGTGCCTATAAACAGGGAAGCAACCAAGAAATTGACTACGCCATTTCCCATATTGATGGAATCAATAATTTTCTCCGGCAGGGATTTGATGATTCTTCTTCCATGGAAGAAACATTAAATGACATGGGAGCATTGGTCAGTGAACGCCAGGAAGAGGAACGAAGACATCCAAGGCGTAGAGGAGCTGAACGGAGAAAATAGTAAGTATGATTGACAATTGATAATTGATAATTTTCGACCATAAAAGGGGCTTGATTATCCAGGGAACCGGTGAATCAGCAAAGAATATTGCCCCAAAAACAGGACATTTTCAGAGGGTGTTTACGATGTCTGTAAAAATAAAATAATGAAACCGTTTTCCATGGAGTCAGTGCTGTGCTATAGAGTACAGCTCGAAAAACAGGCACAGCAAAATCTTTTTGCCGATCTTAAGCAGGAAGCTGAAGTAAAACAGCAAACTGATCTATTGGAAAATGAATTGAACAGACTACAAAGTACACTTGCCCACGAGCAGCAACAGGGCATAAGAGTTGAGCGTTTACTCATTATGGAAAATTGGATCAGTAGCAGGCAGGAGCTGCTTAAGCAGACAAGAGTACAACTTAAAAAAATATCAGAAAAAGTCTTGCAAAGTAGAGAACAGCTTATAGAAAGAGTCTTGGATAAAAAAGCTCTGGAAAAACTTAAACAAAAGCAGAACAATGCCTATAGATATTATCTGGAAAAAAAAGAAATGGCCATGCTTGATGAAATTGCTGTTCTTCGCCATAACCGTTGAATAAATCCCAGCCATCAGCTATGCCAGTGCCACTGTGAAGACGGGTTTGAAACCCGTCTCTACCAAATCCAGACAGTTTAAGAGGACGGCAGATGGGACAGGTGAAACAGGAAAGAAGACATTGTCCAATAAACAGGGGATTTTTTGTCCTCTGTCCTCTGATAAATAGAGATAAATTATGAAATCATTACGCCCCATTGTTTTTGTATTGTTTGTATTTATTCCACTCTTCTGTCTGCCAATGACTCTCCTCAGTGAAGAAAATACTGATTCGCCCAACCCAGTCACTGAACTAGAATTTGGCTCTGTTGAAGAACGAAGACTGTTGTCGGAGCTACAACAGGAGCGGCAAAACCTTGATCTGGAGCGGAAAGAAAATGCAAAACAGAAAGATGATCTAAAGAGATTGGAAGCAGAAGTCGATAAGAAACTTGAAGAGTTGCAGGCTCTTAGAAAAAGCATCGAAGATATGCTGACCGAAAAAAGTTTACAAGAGCGAAAAAGGATCCAAGAGTTAGCAAAAATGTATGAAAGAATGGCTCCTGAAAATGTTGCCAACATCTTTATCAGATTAGACAAGGACTTAACCATTGCAATTCTTGCCCGCATGAAAACAAGAGCAGCCGCAGAAATTTTGGATAATATGGATAGAGAAAGAGCCGTTGAATTGACAGCTGCATTTTCAAAACTGCGGCTGAGAAACATGGAAGAAAAGGATAACTGATGCAAGTCCTACCAGCTACACCCATGAAATCTTGTCCAGTAGCCCCCCCTGTAGAGGAAGAAGGCTCTAATTTAGAACCAGCCGGGGCAGACACATCCTTCATGGAACAACTGACAAGCATTAGTCAAAATAATGACCTACCTTCTCAGCTTGCAGAATCAGCGGAACAGCTACCTGATGGGGTGTTTGTAGAAGATATCAGTATTAATGAGGTAAGTCAGCAGGCAGGTGTCTACCCTGCTCAGATATGGCTCGAATATGGGAAAAATAACATATCCCCTGCTGCTTTCGGAAATAATCAGCCCGCAACAGATATACAGTTACAAGACATTCCTCCGGTTCTTGCAAATATTATGAATAAAAAATTTGCTAATACCGACATAAGCAGACAGATATTGCCGACAGAAAACCAAACAAGTATTACTCAGAAAGATCTTAATAATAAAACAGAGATGATTAACAGAGGGGGAGGCGGAAAAACGGAAATAGTAGATGAACAATTGTTGCCGCAATTGCGTGCCGGAACAACATTAACCAAGCAGGTAAATCAACCTGTCAGCCTTGCTTATAATATTAGTGAGCTAAGTAATCAGGCAGTATATAAGCAAATAGGTAGTAATCCTTATCTGGTCACACCCTCACCGATTCGTGATACAAATGGCAACTATATTTCCGCCAAGATACCCGAAATTTCAACAATCAACAGGGCTACCATTAACAATCACCTTCAGCAGAAACAAGGCAACGAAGAAAAAGGAAAGGCAAATTACGGTAATATTGTTCAGTTGGAACCAAATAATATGGGAAAAACATCTATCCAGGAGAGTCCGCTTATTTTCTCACTGCATAGGGAGTCCATACCTGTTGTGATGCCAGGCACACAATCAGGATACGCTACTTCTTTTCTGCGTCTGCCATCCGGGACAGAAGTACAGCACAAGAGCATAATCGATCAAATTATCAATCGGTTTACCGTGAACCGTTCTATGGATCCAGGCACGATAATTCTAAAAATGCATCCGGCAGAATTGGGCGAATTACGCATGGAGATCAGAGTTGACCAGGAAAATATAAGAGCCTATATTACCACCCAAAATCCGCAGGTACAGGAAATTATTGACCGTTATATGTCAAAATTACGAGATGCACTTGAAGAACAGGGCTTTAATCTTGAACATTTAGAGGTAACCGTAGACGATCATTCAGATAATGATGAACAACTTTCCAAGGAACAGTTGAACCGGCAATTAAATGATGAACAAGGAACAAGCCATCTCTTTGCCTCTATCAGCCAGGAAGAAGACCCGGTTGACGGCAATAACATCCAGTCATCTGAAAACAATCGCAGCATTAATCTACTCATCTAATAATAAGGATATACCATGACTGATATCTCCGGCATTTCACAGTCCCAGATTGCTGCAAACCAAACAGCTAACAATAGTACAGATCAGACACAGACCTTGGGACAGAAAGAGTTCCTCACCCTGCTCGTCGCCCAGATGCAGCATCAAAACCCACTGAGTCCAACCGAATCCACGGAATGGACAGCTCAATTAGCTCAGTACAGCCAGTTGGAGCAGTCCATCAATATGAACAACACCATGGAGCTTCTTGTTCAGGGGCAGCAAAATGCTGAACGGTTAGCGGCTCTTTCTTTAATTGGCAAAGAAGCCCTGGTGGAGGGAACGACATTCACCCTTGCCAACGAACCGGTTGCAATAGGATACAGGATTACTGGAGATGTAACCAGTTTTGAAATGCTCATCAAAAATTCAAGCGGTAAGGTTGTTGCCAGTATTATTCCTTCAGAAAGAGGAGCCGGCAACCATTTTGTCACCTGGGATGGACTTGACCAGGATGGTCAACCACTGCCGGAAGGTAAATATTCTATTATGATTGATACTCGGGGCGGTGAAGAAGGAGAAGCTGCAATGGTTGTTCCTTTGATTCGCAGCACAGTAAACGGTGTTGACCTTGGCGAGTACGGTGCTGTTCTGCTGACTTCAGCTGGTAAATTTCCATTATCGGCAGTATATGGGGTTTTTGACACAGGGAGTTAGTAATCTTTTTCAAACACCTCAGTCAGCGTCCTTTGGGATTGGCGATTGCAGATTTTAGGTTTTATTTAAAAACATAAAAAAACAACGAGCAGAAAGTAAAACTATAAACAGGAGATCAGCATGGGGATTCAAAGTGCATTATTCAGCGGAGTTAGCGGGCTTAATGCCAATTCAAAGGCTATGAGCGTTATTGGTAACAATCTCGCCAATACCAACACCATTGGTTTCAAAGGAGCAAGGACAATTTTTTCTGATATGTTATCAAGTAATATCAGTGGTTCCGGGGGACCATCCCAGATCGGTCGTGGGGTTGGTCTATCTACAATTGACACTAATTTCCAACAAGGAACATTTGAATCAACCAGCTCTAATACAGATGTGGCCATTGAAGGAGAAGGTTTTTTTATTGTCAGAGTTCCTGATAGTGCGACAAATTTCTACACAAGGGCAGGTGCTTTTTCCTTTAATCATGATGGTTATCTGGTCAACCCGGAAGGATTAAAAGTTCAAGGGAAAGCGGTTGACCCCGTAACAGGAGAAATTACTCCAGGTAACCTGGTAGACATTATTGTTGACAGTAGTGCTATGGTTCCTGCCCGGGCAACAGACGAAACAATACTGACTACAAATCTTGACGCATCTGAAGGTATTCTCCCAGCCATGGACTTTAGGGATCCACTACAACCTCATCACCCAATGACAAATCCCATTGACCCTGCAACTTATAATTACTCCACCTCAATGACTCTCTTTGATTCGCTCGGGCAAAATCATTTCATCAGTCTTTATTTAAAAAAAGATATCAGCAATCAATGGAATATTCACTGGACAGCTCAAAATGTTTATGGTGTAGAATTAAATACTGCTCCATTGATCCCTCTTAATACTAACTCTGATGGTAGCCCCCCATTAAATTTTTCTCCAGATGGCCTTATCCTTGATCGGTACCGTCGTGACTCAAATGACTCGGAATTCATTCCTGTGGAAGCTGCGATTGACGGTCTTGACTTCGCAAACGGATCAGCTCTAGTAAACCTTACTGTACAGTTCAACATGACCCAGTTTAACAGTGATTCAATGGTACTTTCCCAGGAACAGAATGGATTCGCTGCCGGCTCACTCAACAATATTGCCATTGACGGTTCAGGAACCGTAGTCGCCACCTATAGTAACGGACAAACAGTTAATATTGCCACCCTTGCCCTCGGTAAATTCCAAAATCCTAACGGACTCAGATCGGCAGGCTCAAACCTTTTTGAAACAACCGCAGAAAGCGGTGAACTGAGCGTCGGTATACCAGGATCGGAATTGGGAACTATTTTTACTAATTCACTTGAACAGTCCAATGTTGATATAGGACAGGAATTTGTTAAAATGATTATAACCCAGAGAGGATTCCAGGCCAATTCAAAAATAATTACCACAATTGATCAATTACTTGGAGAACTGATTAACTTAAAAAGGTAAATTAAAACCTGAGTTGAGCGATTTTTTTACCCGATTGATAAGGAAAATTATTATACAGTTTGAACGATGCCTATTTTTTTAAGCGTTTACCAATAGTATAGATTTGGATTAAATTACTTGCTTTAACCGTTACATTTTTTTGTCAAAAAAATGACCAAAGCCGTCCAGCCACTGATCCAGGCTGGACGGCTTTTTTTATTATAGATTAAACCTAATCATTTCAATGAGATTTTCCTGACACTACTTTTTATCTATAATGGCATCCTGTTTGCAAATTATTTTTGACTTTCCCTGCACTTGGTATGTAAACTTAATTAAGACTCCATGAAAGAAAATAAATCACTTATAAACTATCACCTGAGTTGAGCGATTTTTTAACTTGATTTGTACTGATCTCTTGCACGCCAAGGCTTTTAAGGAAATCCGTAGGCAGACCAACGGGTATGCCTGCGGTTTTCTTAGAAGTCTTGGCACACAGCAGTGCAACGGCGAGATATCAGCACATATTTTCATCATAAAATCGCTCAATTCAGGTGTCAGCAAGGAATGATCTTGTGGATATAGGAACAATTATTGGAATACTGCTGGCCTTTGGTCTGATGTTAATGGCCATCTTGTCGGGTGGTGGCGTGGGAATGTTCATTGATACTCCATCAATAATGATCGTTTTTGGTGGAACCTCAGGAGTTGCTCTGATTAACTTCCCCATAAAAGATGTGATGGGGGCCTTTAATGTGGCAAAAAAGACCTTTCTGATTAAAGAATTACATATCCAGCAGTTGTTAGAGCAGTTAATGGAATTTGCCAATAAAGCTCGCAAAGAAGGAATACTTTCCCTGCAAGGCTCCATAGACACGATTGACAATGAATTCCTTGTCAAAGCACTCCAGATGGCTGTTGACGGACAGGAACCGGCTGATCTTAAAAATATGCTCAACACGGAAATTGATTATCTCCAGGCTCGTCATGAAAAAGGAATAACTATTTTTGAATCCCTTGGGGCTATTTCTCCCGCCATGGGAATGATCGGCACATTGATTGGTCTTGTCCAGATGCTGGAAAAATTAGACGACCCCACCGCCATCGGTCCGGCCATGGCTATAGCTCTGCTAACTACTTTTTACGGGGTTGTGTTGGCAAATATTGTTTTTCTGCCCATTGCCGGCAAACTTAAAACCCGTTCAAAAGATGAATTACTCCATAAAATTATTATTATTGAAGGGATGGGAGCAATTCTCTCCGGAGAGAATCCCAGAATTATGGAACAAAAACTACATTCTTTTATAGCCCCTAATCTACGGGAGTCAGTTTTTAAATAAAATAAAACTTGACATATCAATGGATGAGCGTAACCGTTCACCAAGGGTATAGATTTGCAGTCAATGAGGTGCTGTAACCGTTCATCCAGTGCCTCATATTTGTTCATTCTCTGACCTGTGCAGCATACTATTGCTATGTAAACAGGTCAGAATGGGCGAAGATGAGGTGCTGGATGAACGGTTACGGATGAGCCAAGGGATATGCCCTTGGTGAACAGTTACAGATTTTACAATCATGCGCGAAAAAAAACAAAAATGCCCGGCAGGTGCCCCTCTATGGATGACTGCTTTCACTGACATAGCCCTGCTCCTTCTTACTTTTTTTGTTCTGTTGCTTTCCATGGCCAACATGGATCCCGTTAAAGTGCTACAGGCTCAGAAATCCTTAAAAGATGCTTTTGGCTTGCGGGACGAAACTGCTCCAATAGACTTTAGAATACCAATACTGCCAGCTCAGCCAGAGGGTACATTCTCTCCTATTCCCAGGGCCGCCGTCACAAAATATTATCAACAAATTAAAACTGACCTTAAATTAAGCAAAATAGATCAACAGGTTAAGATACTTGAGAAAGATAACGATACTATTATCTTACGGATTAAAGATTCAGTGTTGTTTGCACCAGGAAAGTCTATTCTTAGTCCGGCAAGTTTTCCCCTGCTACGAAAGATAGCTGATATTGTCCGTCCCTTGCCTATGCTCATGCGCATAGAAGGACATACAGATGACACACCGTTTACAAGAGAAGGATTAAATAACTGGGAACTTTCCGTTGATAGAGGAGTATCTGTCATGCGTTTTTATAATCAGGGTCAACTGTTTTCATTAGACCGAATGTCTGCAGTCGGATATGGCCAAATCCGCCCCCTTGTCCCTAATACTTCCCTGGAAAATAAAGCCAAAAATCGGCGGGTTGATTTTGTCCTGAGAAGTAATGTAATCCCGAGAGAACACATAGGGATTCAACCGGTACTCCCATTTTAACCAGAATTGTTTGTAAGTAAATTGGTCGGCTCTTGAGCAAACTATAAAAAATGGTCGTTGCAGCATGGCGAAGTCGAAACCAACTCAGGTTTTATATAAACTCTAAAATATAACCATACAAAACGAGACCATGGCTGATAAAGAAAATAAAAGCTCAGAAACAGAAAAAAGTGGCGGCAATAAAAAACTTATCATCATTATTGCGGCTGTCCTGATCATTCTTATCGGTGGTGGTGTGGCTGCCTATTTGCTTTTGTTAAAAGCACCTCCCCCGGAAGAGGAGGAACCAGCAACTGAACAGGCAGCGATGATTAACCCGGATGAAATTGACCCAAGCGTAATCGGTCCCATGATCGACCTTCAGGAATTTGTTGTTAATATCATCAGTGAAGATGGAACTCATTTTCTAAGGACTGCCCTTACCCTTGAGTTAACAAACGACATTGTCCTTGAAGAGGCCACTCAACGAATGCCGCAGATAAGAAATGCGGTACTACTCTTAATCACTAATAAAACTTTTGAAGAGTTACGGGATCTGCACGGTAAAAAACAGGTTACGGCTGAAATTAAAAGCAAAATAAATTCATTCCTGACCACGGGACAAGTTAGAAATGTTTTCCTGACAGATTTTGTTATTCAGTAATCGAAAATGAGAGAGGTCCTTGCGGCAAATCGTAATCACACCCCAATAAACAATCTACCTATATTACTTACTTAATCCTGTGGAAGCGATACTAAATAAAGAAGAAATTGCTGATCTGTTAGCTGCCATCAAGTCAGGAGCTGTTAATATTGACTCCCTTGGGGAAGACAGGCAAGATAGGCGATCAATCAAAATAGCCAAGGAAATTGACATCTTCGAGATATACAATCGCGATGCGGTAAGTGGTGAAAAACGCATTCCTAATTTGGACATTATTATTGACAGATTTGCCCGCAACTTCGGAAACTCGTTAACCAATACTCTTCAGCAGACTTTCTTAGCGGAAAGGGGAGAGATAACCACAACAACATTTGAAGAAAGTATAATCAGCCTGAATAATAAAGGAGCGGTGGGCATATACAGCACAGAGCCTCTTAAGTATGGATGTCTATTCCATTTTGACAGCCTGCTGGCCTTTACTCTTCTTGAGTTAATGCTTGGGTCCATTGGCACTAAAGATCTTCTTGCCCTTGATCGCAGCCTGACAAGCATAGAAATTAATGTCCTTGCCAGCACAATGACTACCATTGGTCATGATTTTAACAAGGCTATCTTACCTGTTCTCACAATGAACACAGAATTAATACGATGCGAAAGCAATTTTCGTCTCGTTAATATTGTCGATGCAGACACAGAGGTACTTACCTGTAGTTTTCAGCTTAAGAATGCAACCGGTAAAGCTGGGGAACTGCGTTTGATCATACCTTATCTGACCCTTGAACCAATTAGAGAACAATTCAGGGAATTTGTCTCTGTTACCCAAACCTCTTATACATGGGGGGATTTTTTTGCCCAAGAAGCCCTGGAAATGAAAAGTCTTGTTACTGCCAGATCCGGAACCATGCCCATGAGTATTCGTGAAATAATGAACATGAAAACAGGAGACATCATTGATCTTAAATACGATCCTGATCGTCATCTGGAAATTCTCGTAGAGGATAAGCCAAAATTTTCAGCTGTCCCGGGGCAATTACATGGCAAAAAGGCCTTTCACATCACCGGTCAAATTCAGTAACGGATACAGGTTGCAGGGATACAGGGGATATCAATGACGATTTGCAGAAAAAGCGGCAGGATCAAAAACTAAAAGACAAAATCTACAGGAACGATCACGGATTCAGGTTTCAGATAAAATCGTTCAGGAGGAAGTAATGGCTCAATCAAATCAAACAGAGATCAATCAAGATGCCAATAACACACTCCAGCCGGCAGAGACGGCAGAGTTATTAAAAGAACCGGGACCGTCGGTTTCATCAATTGCTAAACAGGAAGAAACAGCAAATCGTGATCTGGAATTTCTCTTTGATGTTCCCCTTCATGTCACCGTTGAGGTTGGACGGGCCAGAATTCTTCTGAAAGATTTACTTCAAATGGGAGAAGGCTATGTGGTTGAGCTTGATAAATTTTCCGGCGATCCCCTGGACCTTTATGTTAATTCCCACCTGATTGCCCGTGGTGAAGCAGTTAAGGTTGGCGATAAATTCGGTATCAAATTAATCGAAGTGGTCAGCCGGTCTGACCGTGTCTCCAGACTTGGATAATATTTTGAAAAACGCTCGCCGCTAAA
This sequence comes from uncultured Desulfobulbaceae bacterium, assembly GCA_964423765.1. Lineage (GTDB taxonomy): Bacteria > Desulfobacterota > Desulfobulbia > Desulfobulbales > Desulfobulbaceae > DRLX01. The sequence goes on along the minus strand of CAYRGM010000007.1, from coordinate 2,590 downwards.
CTGCTACAGTAAATCATTTACTGCAAATCTATACCCTTGGTGAACGCTTATCTTGAAATACTTGATTATACTCTTATCCATTATGCTTGCCAGCACCACTGCCCTTGCCTCTGAGCCTCTGCCAATAGCTGCAGAACCTATCTCAATGTGGTCTGGACTATTAAGAACATCCTGGGCGTTGTTAGTGGTTATTGGTCTTATACTATGTATTTACGGGTTGCTTCGTAAACGATTTGGCCTCGGTGCTCTTCAGCATGGCAATATAAAAGTTATTGAAATTAAACATATTATACCCAAAAGTACCCTTGCTCTGGTGGAAATTAATGATAAACGACTTCTGTTAGGAGTAAGTACCGGCAATATCAGTCTGCTGGCTGACTTCACAGATACAGATCACATGACAACGAAAAAGAACGCTCCTGATTTTAAAACTATCCTGGCGACAAAACAATGAAACCACTATCGTTCATATTCCCAATTATTCTTCTCTTGCCTGCTGTGGCAGAGGCTACAGGTTTGCCAACCATTTCCATCGGCATAACAGAGACAGAAAGTCCCCAGGAAGTAGCCACGGTACTCCAGATAATTTTTCTCCTCACCATTCTTTCAGTTGCCCCGGCCATAGTTCTGATGACCACAGCTTTTACCCGAATAGTCATTGTTCTGGGCTTTGTCCGTCAGGCTCTGGGTACCATGAACATACCACCAAATCAAGTAATCATCGGTCTGGCGCTTTTCCTGACATTGTTTGTCATGGCCCCAACCATGAACACCATCAACACCACTGCTCTCCAGCCCTTCCTTAACGAAGAAATCAGCCAGCAGGACGCCTTTGAAAGAAGCGTAGAAACCATGCGGGATTTTATGTTTTCCCAAGTACAGGAAGAAGAACTTCAATTATTTATTGACATCACCGAACAGGAACAACCTACTAGTAGAGATGATATCTCAACCGTCATTCTGATTCCGGCCTTCATGCTTTCCGAGCTGAAACTGGCATTTCAAATGGGGTTCATGATATATATTCCCTTTCTTGTTATTGACATGATCGTCGCCTCGGTTCTCATGGCCATGGGTATGATGATGCTGCCCCCAATTATCATCTCTCTCCCTTTTAAGCTCTTGCTTTTTGTCCTGGTTGATGGCTGGATGCTGGTGGTAGGATCATTGATGCGCAGTTTTGCATGAGCCAGGGGAGACAGGGTACAGGTGACAGGGTACACAGGGGGCAGAAATCTTAAATCTTAAATCCAGGGAGATAATATGAGTCCGGAAACAGTTGTTCATCTTGGCAGACAGGCCGTAGAAACCATTCTCCTTGCGGCAGGACCAATGCTGATTGCCGCCATGGTGGTAGGTCTGATGATCAGTGTATTCCAGGCAGCTACCCAGATAAATGAGCAGACCATGACCTTTATTCCAAAAATTGTTGCGGTATTCATCACCATGCTGATATTCGGTCCCTGGATGATTAAGATACTGGTTAACTTTACCTCTAATATTATTATTAATATGCCCATGGTGATTCGGTAAAACAGATAATTGGCAATTGATAATTGAGAATTGAGAATTAGAAAGAGTGTATTTTAATAACAGATAATTGAGAATTCTCGACCATAAAAAATTGTCCCAAAAACAAAATATTCCCATGCTGAACACCCGGCTCGTGCCACCAAAGGCGACAAACTCTTCCGCCCCCTATCCCCTGTTAATTATCAATTATCAATTCTCAATTATCTGTTATGGATTACCTGCCGATTCCCGTAGAACAATTCCAGAACTTTCTCATCTGCCTCGCCAGGGTCATGGCATTATTTGGTGCACTTCCGGTGTTTCAGGGCAGACAAATTCCCCCTCAGGTAAAAATAGGAATCGCTTTCGCCACAGCCATGCTCCTCTTTCCTCTCATGGCTCCCTATACCCCGCCATTCATCCTTACTTTCACTGAATTTGCCCTTATCATCGTCAATGAAATTATGATTGGTATGCTCCTGGCACTTGCTTCCAGGCTTGTTTTTACAGCCATTAGTTTTGCCTACACTGTAATTGGCTACCAGATGGGATTTATGGCGGCCAATTTATTTGATCCGCAAACGACCCAACAACTATCATTGATGAGCCAGTTTGCTAATGTCATTGCCATCCTTATCTTCCTTTCCCTTAATATTCACCATATTTTTTTTCATGTAATGGTTGATTCATACCGAATTTTTCCTCCAGGTCTGATTAATTTTTCTGGAGATGCCGTTTTGATAGTTCTTGAAATGACAGCCCAGATGTTCGTACTTGCTGTTCAAATAAGTGCTCCGATCCTGGGCATACTTCTCACCTCAAACATGGTACTTGGTCTCCTTGCCAGGGTCTTCCCCCAGCTAAATGTTTTCATGCTCTCCTTCCCTATAAATATAGGACTCGCCTTATTTATTATAGGCCTGACTATGCATATGATGCCTCACATAATAAGTCGGGAATTTGACACAGTTTTTCAAAACTTCATCCGCATATTCCAGGCATTATAAATAAGAAAACCCTATTTCATCGTAAACATTCGGGTAGCACCTCACGGAGTCTCGTTCCTCGCTTACCTATT
>CAYRGM010000006.1:24950-28209 GCA_964423765.1 uncultured Desulfobulbaceae bacterium | reverse complement strand
AATTTTTTGTGCCTGCTTTGTTGTGGCTTGGTAAATATTCGGGTTGGTAAAAAAACTCTCATAAACGAGGACTGTAAATGTTTGGGTAGTGCCTCACGGAGTCTCGTTCCTCGCTTACCTCTTCGCCCGGAATGCTTCTGGCCGGTGGGATGTATTGGAGTTGGCTGAAAAACTGATAGGAGATTGAATTTTGATATATGAGGATTGACCATGAAACAGGATAAAAACAAAGGACTGCAGAAGTCCGGGAAAAAAAAGATATCCATTGTCCGCTCGTCGGCTGCTGAATACCTGACATTTGTCGCAGCCAGCGGCAAGGGCGGTGTTGAGGCGGTTTATGCCGATGAAAATATTTGGCTTACCCAGAAAATGATGGGCGTTCTTTACGATGTTGAGACACATACGGTCAACTATCACCTGAAAAAAATTTTTAGTGACAGTGAGTTGGAGGAAATTTCAGTTATTCGAAAATTTCGAATAACTGCCGCAGACGGTAAAAACTACAATACTAAACATTATAATCTCTTGGCCATTATTGCTGTTGGCTATAAGGTCAATTCGGAGCGGGCTGTGCAGTTCCGCAAATGGGCTACCCGGATTATTCAGGAGTTCACTATCAAAGGTTATACCATGGATGATGAGCGCCTGAAGAACGACGGCACTATCCTTGGTAAAAAATATTTTGAAGAGCAGCTGGACCGTATCAGGGAGATACGCCTGAGCGAGCGCAAGTTCTACCAGAAGATTACCGATATCTATGTCACAGCCATCGACTATGATGTGACCGCTCAAGCGACAAAACGATTTTTCGCAGCAGTACAAAATAAATTACATTGAGCTATCCATGGTCAGACGGCTGCGGAAGTGATTGTGGACCGGGCTGACCACAAAAAAGACAATATGGGATTGACCACCTGGAAAGACGCTCCACGAGACAAAACACAGAAGTTCGATGTCAGCGTTGCCAAAAACTATCTGACCGCAAACGAGATGGCACAATTGCAACGGTTGGTTTCAGCCTATCTCGATATTGCGGAGGATATGGCACTTCGACAGATTCCTATGACCATGCAGGATTGGGAAACACGGTTGAATCGATTCATCGAAGCAACTGACCGGAAAATTTTGCAGGATGCGGGGAAAATCACAGCAGAAATAGCCAAAGTCCATGCCGAAAGCGAGTTTGAAAAATACCGCATTATTCAGGATCGACTCTTTGAAAGTGACTTCGACCGGATAATTAAACAGTTGGAAGAGAAGGATAATGAATGATTCATCCGTAAATATTCGGGTTGGCAAAAAATCCCATCACCAAGGACCGTAAATGTTTGGGTAGTGCCTCACGGAGTCTCGTTCCTCGCTTACCTCCCCTTGATTTCAGAGGCCGCTGGTCATAAGATTGGTTCATTAACCACTTTCGTGCCTTTCGTGGTTTTAAAAAGGAAAAAATAAAATGAACTCTTTTCAAAAACTAAAAAGCAAACTGACCGAGTTGTTCCAGCTCGATCAGGTCGATTTGGATTTCGGCATTTACCGGATCATGAACGCACGGCGGGACGAGATCATCAGATTTATGGAACATGATCTTCTACCACAGGTCCGGGAGGCGTTTGATGAATACAAGTCGAGTGACAAGATCAAGATTCAAAAAGAACTGGATCAGGTTGTCCACGGCGTCAAGGTCGCTGGAATGGACCCGGAACTGGCTCCTAAGGTTAAAGAACTTCAGGCGAAGCTGACCGGGGAAGCAGTGGATATTCCGGCTCTGGAAAACGATGTCTATGACCATCTTTATAGTTTCTTTAGCCGATATTATGATCAAGGCGATTTCATTTCACTTCGTCGTTATAAGGCAGGAGTTTATGCCATTCCTTATGAGGGCGAGGAGGTCAAGCTTCACTGGGCCAACCATGACCAGTACTACATCAAGACCACTGAGTATTTTCGTGACTATGCTTTCAAAACCCCAAGCGGTCACCGGGTACACTTCAAGATCGCTGAGGCGGATACTGAGAAGGACAATATCAAGGCCGCCAATGGTAATGACCGGCGTTTTGTTTATATGGATTTAACCGCAGAGGGTGCAGAGGGTACAGAGAATGCCAAGGAATTGGTGCTAAGGTTTGAGTATCGTCTGGCTGAAAACAAGGAAAAACAGGACCGGTTAAATGCACTGGCAAGCCAAAGAATTCTTGAAGATATAAATTCTGTGATCTCGGTGTCCTCAGTGGCAAATAAATGGTTTGCCGGTCTCACGGCCAAGGTTCCGACAGAAAAGAACCCAAATCGCACCATTCTGGAAAAACACCTTTCTGATTACACCAAGCGAAATACCTTTGACTACTTCATCCACAAGGACCTGGAGGAATTTTTCAGGCGTGAGCTTGACTTCTACATCAAAAATGAGGTCATGCGGCTGGACGATATTGAGGAGGAATCCGTACCGCGTGTGGAGCAATACCTATCAAAGATCAAGGTCATCCGCCGTATTGCCCACAAGATTATTGAGTTTCTGGCACAGATTGAGAACTTCCAGAAAAAACTCTGGCTCAAGAAAAAATTCGTGGTCGAGACCAACTACTGCGTGACCCTTGATCGCGTACAGGAGGAGATGTATCCCGAAATCGCCGCTAACAATGCCCAGCGGGAGGAATGGCTGCGGTTGTTTGCGATTGACGATATTGGAATCAGGAAAGACATGAAAGGCACGAAAAAGGAAAAACAGAAAAGTCTTTTTTCTGTTGATACGATGGTGAAATATTCGGAACCGCTGACGGTGGAGTTTTTGAAGGCAAACGACAAGCTGGTGTTGGATACGGCCTTATTTGATGACGACTTCAAATATCGTCTTCTCGTCACCATCGAAGATATCGATACATACACCGATGGGCTGTTGGTGCATTCAGACAACTTTCAAGCATTGTCGTGCTTGCAAGAACGGTACAGGCGAAATATTGAATGTATTCACATCGATCCACCGTACAATACGGCGACAAGCGGATTCCTCTATAAGAACATGTATCAGCATTCAAGTTGGTTAACGATGATGCTTGATCGTGCCGTAACCGCCGTTGAACTTCTGGCTGATGACGGAGCATTCCAGTGTCACATTGACGAGAATGAGTACGAATCACTCTACCAGATATTGGACACGATAGGTTTGCCTGACGCAGGTACAATAGTTTGGGATAAGAAAAATCCAATGTTGGGCCGCAAAGGAATCGCGACTCAGCATGAGTATGTGATCTGGCGAGGATGG
>CAYRGM010000006.1:0-24850 GCA_964423765.1 uncultured Desulfobulbaceae bacterium | reverse complement strand
GATGGGGTGAATGACGAATCTCGAAAAGAGTTTGCACAGTGGATGAATAAACAACCCGATCTTACCGGTGGGGAACGTGCTTATAAGTTACTTAGCGATGACAGCCGCGTATTTCGTGGCGTTGCAATGGGTGCACCAGAGTACCGCACAAACGAAAAATTTCACATTCCGTTAATGCATCCTGTTACTGGCAAGGAGTGCCCCGTTCCACCGAATGGATGGTCTCGAGCACCTGAAACACTTCAAGCGTTGATTGATAAAAATGAGATACTCTTTGGCAAAGATGAAACGACACAGCCTAACAAGAAAGTGTTCCTTACCGAAAAGTCAAAAAGGCAAATATCGTCTGTCATCGAAGAGACCGGCAGGGGCAAGCATGATGTCTTGGCTTTGGGTGTGGAGTTTCCCTACTGCCATCCGGTGGCTCTGTATGAAAAGCTTCTTGGAGCAGGAGTGTCCACGCATGGCACTGCCTTGGACTACTTCGCCGGCTCCGGCACCACAGGCCACGCCGTAATCAACCTCAATCGCGAGGATAACGGTAACCGTAAATACATTCTCGTTGAAATGGGCGACCATTTTGATACCGTCCTCAAACCTCGAATCCAGAAAGTAATCTACTCAAAGGACTGGAAGAACGGCAAACCGGTCTCGCGTGAGGGCATAAGCCACATGTTCAAATACATCCGGTTGGAATCCTACGAAGACACATTGACAAATATCGAATTGCAACGCAGCAAACCCCAACAATTGTTGCTTGATAAGGCCGGGAGTTTTCGTGAGTCCTATATGCTGAAATATATGCTCGATGTCGAATCCAGGGGCAGCCAGACAATGCTTAACATCGACAACTTCGATGATCCCTGGAACTACAAATTGCTCGTAGGTGCAGGTTCTGTGGGTGAGACCAAACCCGTGAACGCTGACCTCATCGAGACCTTCAATTGGCTCTTGGGGTTGCAGGTAAGGCACATGGGCAGGATCAGCGGTTTCCAGGTGGTCGAGGGCGAGAACCAAAATGGTGAAAAGGTGCTGGTTATCTGGCGTAAGGTTCGGAATCTGGATGAGACTGACCTCGAGAAGATCGCCACAGCCCGGGAGCGTTCCAACCGCGATCTGGAGGCATTTTTTATAAAGCAGCAATACAACACGCTCGATTCCAAGTTCAATTTGATCTATGTTAACGGCGACAACAACCTGATGAATGTGCCGCTCAACCCGGATAAGGAAGGGGTGGTGCCGCACTACAAGGTGCGGCTTATTGAAGAGGAGTTTAAACGGCTCATGTTTTTGGATAATTGATAGTTGATAATGGATAATTGATAATGATTAAAAAAAATATTGTAGTTGATTAAATTGCTGACAAGTATAATCAAAACCAGCAGAAGGAATTGATCGTGAACAATCAAAGGAAGAGCAATTCTCAATTGCCATCGGGAGAATTTTTGCTCTACACCACCGAAGATGGACAAATCAAGCTGGAAGTACGGCTTGAAGATGAGAATATATGGCTTACTCAGCAACTTATGGCTGAGTTATTCCAGACATCTATCCCTAATGTAAGTATGCACATAAAAAGCATTTATAGGGAGAAAGAACTGTATCCAGAGGCAACTGTTAAGCAATTCTTAACAGTTCGGCTTGAAGGGGACCGTCAGGTTAAGCGACAACTGGAATACTATAATCTGGACATGATTATTTCGGTTGGTTATCGGGTCAAAAGCCATGTTGCTACGCAGTTTCGGATCTGGGCAACTGAACGCCTAAAGGAGTATATCATCAAGGGGTTTACGCTGGATGATGAACGGTTGAAAAATCCTGATCTGCCCTTTGATTATTTTGAAGAGCTGACCCGGCGGATTCAGGATATCCGCACATCGGAACGGCGATTCTATCAAAAAATCACCGATATTTACGCCACCAGTATTGATTATGACTCGACACAGGAAATCAGTGTCAACTTTTTCAAGACAGTCCAAAACAAGATGCACTGGGCTATCACAGGTCAGACCGCAGCGGAGATCATCCATTCCAGAGTTGATACTGACAAACCAAATGCAGGGTTGACCAATTTCCGGGGAGCCAAAGTCCGCAAGATGGATGTTGTGATTGCCAAAAACTATCTCAACAAAGACGAATTGGCGGCACTGAACAACCTTGTCGAGCAATATCTGATTTTTGCTGAAGGACAGGCAATGCGGCGTATTCCGATGCACATGGCTGACTGGATTACAAAACTTGATGCCTTTCTGTCCATCAACGATAGAGAGATCCTCAATCATGCGGGCAGGATTTCTCACGAGATGGCAAAGAAATTATCGGAAAGTGAATACGATAAATTTCATGCAAAACGGCAGGTTGCTGGCAAGAACGCCTTTAGTGATTTTGACAGAGCTTTAAAGCAGATAGAATCAAGCCATCGTTCAACCTCCGAGGATTCCTCGGCAGTTCGGGAGGAGAAAGAATAATGGCCAGGAAAAGAACAGGCAGCAAAAACAAAATCAAGTTCGATAACCGGTTGATACTGGTCAACTGGATGCTCGATCTATTCGGTGCGGATACCTTTGAAGACCTGGGTAAGCATATGCAAGATCCCGCTTTCGAGGGGTTTGATGAGGATGGCATCTCGCGTTTTCATCAATGTCTGAAGCTGCTCGAAGACCGACCAAAACTACCGAACGATATTCTTTTGGCCTACGATGGCAACATCGTCCGGTACTGGAAAAGAATCACTTCAAGACGCAACGCTGATGGACAGAATCTGTACCTGAAGTACTTCCAGTATCTCTGTTTGCTCTTCACAGAAATTTACCTGGACCGCTATTTCCGTGATCCTGAGAAACTTCTCTGTGAGCTCAACGCTTACGCAAAGCGTTTCAATGAAGGTGATACTCTCCAGCAAAAGGTACTTGGCCAGCTATTTTCCACTGGCCTGCCAAAGAACGCTCAGATCAAGCCATACGAGCCAGTGGACCTGAAGAAACTTGCCTTCTGGAGTGCCACCGGATCGGGCAAAACGCTTCTCATGCATATCAACATCCTGCAGTACCAATATTATCAGAAGCTAAACGGTCGGGAACATGATCTCAACCGGATTATTCTGCTTACACCAAATAAAGGTTTAAGCCTTCAGCACCGGAACGAGTTCCAACTATCCGGCATATTCGCAGGTCTCTTTGACAAGGATGCCGGAGGATTGTTCACAGGAAAAAGCATTGCAATTATTGATGTCCACAAGCTCCGGAAAACCACTGGTGAAAAAACCGTTTCCATCGATGCTTTTGAAGGTAACAACCTTGTCCTGGTGGATGAAGGTCACCGGGGTACAAGCGGTACGGAAGCCGGTCACTGGATGCAGATGCGCAACCGGCTATGCGAAAAGGGCTTTTCCTTCGAGTACTCCGCCACCTTCGGTCAGGCTATGAAGGCAAGCGGCAACAGGGAACTGGCCCATGAGTACGCCAAGTGTATTCTCTTTGACTACTCCTATAAGTATTTTTACGGCGACGGTTATGGCAAGGAGTACCGTATCTTCAATCTGGAAGACGACTCGAATCAAGAACACCGGCGGCGGTATCTTACGGCCTGCCTCCTGGCGTTTTACCAGCAGCAGAGGCTGTTTCATGACCGGCAGGAGGAACTGCGGCGTTTCCTGATCGAGAAGCCTCTCTGGATCTTCGTGGGCGGCAGCGTTACCAAGAAGCCAAGAAAGAAGGATGTTTCGGATGTGGTAGACATCCTTCTGTTTCTTGCTCGCTTTGTGAAGGATCGTGAGATGAGTATTCGCTATCTTGACATGCTGCTCAGCGGCAGTTCAGGTCTTCATGATTCCAAAGGCCATGAACTTTTTGCCGGGGCCTTTACCTATCTTGGCCAGCAGGGGTTTTCAGGGGAGAAGATATTCCTGGATATCCTGGCAGTTCTTTTCAATGCCCAGGTATCTGCTACACTGCATGTACGACAAATCAAATCAGGAGGCGAAGGCGAAGTTGCCCTGCATATTGGCGAGGACAACGATCCTTTCGGGCTCATCAATGTCGGCGATCCATCGGCTCTGTGCAAGCTCTGCGAGGAACACCCGGAAGACTTGGCTGTAATAGACAGCGAGTTTTCGGACTCGCTCTTTCGCCGCGTTAATTCAAGTGATTCAACGCTGAATGTGCTGATAGGTTCAAAGAAATTTTCCGAAGGATGGTCGAGTTGGCGCGTGAGTACAATGGGGCTTATGAATATCGGCAAGAAGGAAGGTTCGCAGATTATCCAGCTTTTCGGACGCGGTGTCCGCCTGAAGGGATTGGATTTCTGTCTAAAGAGAAGCCGCCGAATCGTCGGTTTCAATGTTCCGAAAGACATCGAGCGTTTAGAGACGCTGAATGTGTTTGGAATTCACGCCGATTATATGCGGCAATTCAAAGAGTATCTGGAGGATGAGGGACTTCCGACCTTTGATGCCCGCCTAAAATTTATCATGCCGGTTGTCAAGAATCTTGGCAAGAAACCGCTGAAAACAATCCGTCTTAAAAAGGGTATAGATTTTAAGAAGCAGGGTCAGAGACCCACCCTTGACATACCGGATGAACACCTTAAGAAAAGCCGTCTTGTTGTGAACTGGTATCCAAAAATTCAAGCTCTCACCAGCACACGGGGCCAGGAAGTGCAGGGTACAGCTGCACCTAACGAAGCCTGGTTCACCCCTGACCATTTGGCGTTTATTGATATCGAGGCATTGTATTTCGATCTCCAAATGTTTAAGAGCGAGCGAGCTTGGTACAACCTGAACCTGAGCATGGACAGGATACCGGGACTTCTTACTGATAAGAGCTGGTATGTACTCCATATCCCGCAGGAAGAGATGGAAGCTTTGGTCTTTGAGCAGACGCACCGGTGGCAGGAGATCGCATCCACGCTGCTTCGTAAGTACTGTGACCGGTTCTACAAGGTCAGCAAGGCTGAATTCGAGAAGGATCATCTCGAATACAGGACACTCACCGAAGACGATCCCAACTTCATCGATGATTATTTGTTTCTCATCGACCAGTCGCGCCAGGATATCGTAACCAAACTGGAAGAGATCAAGGGCAGCATTGAGAAGGGCGAGTTGGGCAATGTTGAATTTCAGGGGCTTAGTGCCGTAATGTTTGCTCAGCATCTCTACCAGCCGTTGGTTCATGTGAGCAGCGGTGTCATAGAGGTGAAGCCCGTGTCCTTAAACGAGGGTGAGCGGGATTTTGTTGTGGATCTTGAGCAGTATTACTCACAGAACAAAAAATTCTTTGATGGTAAAGAGCTTTACCTGTTACGGAATATGTCTCGGGGCCGGGGGATCGGTTTTTTTGAAGCAGGAAATTTCTATCCAGACTTCATCCTTTGGCTTATTGTTGATGAGAAACAGTATATCAACTTCATCGACCCTAAAGGTTTGCACAACCTGAAAGGCCCTGATGACCCCAAGATCGCATTCTACAAGACGATTAAATCGATAGAAGATGATCTTAGGTCACAGGATTCAATGGTCACGCTGAACTCATTCATCGTTTCCAATACCCGTTTTTCCGAAGTCGGATGGTGGGACGGCGGCATGACAAAAGAGCAATTTGAGGAGAGACATGTTCTCTTCCAGCAGGAAGATAAGGACACATACATTGAAAAAATGCTGAGGATGGCGGTTGTCTGAGAGCAGAGGGAAGCATATAAATGACAAATGATGCAATCTACCCATGGTGTCTGTTGTTATAATTTGTTTTAAAGGTTCCAAAATCCAAAAAATATAAAAAAGAATGATTACCTTACTTGACTATGGTGCCGGCAATGTCCGCTCTGTTATAAACGCTCTGGAAAAACTTGGTACAAGCGTTAAAATCGTAAGCACCGGCCAGGATATTGACCAAGCTGAGCAGTTGATTTTCCCCGGAGTTGGTAATTTCGGAGCCATGATGAAAATTATCCATGACCGGCAACTGTTTACTCCGCTCATGCAATACTTAAAAGCTGACCGCCCATTTTTCGGGATCTGTGTTGCCCTGCAGGCCCTGTTTGAAGAGAGCGATGAGGCGCCGGGCATAGCTGGTCTGGGTCTGATCAAAGGCCGGGTTGAGAAATTTCCGACCGGACTTGCCGTCCCCCATATCGGCTGGAACGGTTATAAGATCCAACAGCCTTCTCGTATCTTTGCCGGTTTACAGGGTAATGAAAAACTATATTTTGTTCACTCATATTTTGTCAACTCTCAGGAAAAAGAGGTTATCCTGACCAGCACCGATTATGGCTGCGAATTTACCAGTTCCATCCAGAAAGGAAATATCATTGCCACCCAGTTTCATCCGGAAAAAAGTGGTGAGGTCGGCTTACGGATTCTGGATAATTTTTTGGCATCCGGTCGTCAGGATTATACTGTTCAGGCCGGGCAAAAGCATGGAAACAATCATAGATCCTCTACAAAAACTGATCCACAGTTAAAAAACAGCATAATCCCACAAAGATGTCCCCAAACCACAACCCTTGCCAAACGAATCATAGCCTGTCTTGATGTTCGAACAAATGACCAGGGCGATCTGGTTGTTACCAAGGGAGATCAGTACGATGTTCGGGAAGAAGGCTCGGTGCGAAACCTTGGTAAACCCGTCCAGCTTGCGAGAGAGTATTATCAGCAGGGAGCAGACGAGATTACCTTCCTCAATATCACCGGTTTTCGGGATTTTCCTCTTGAAGATATGCCGATGATTAAAATCCTGCGGCAGACCTCAGAAAATGTCTTTGTTCCCCTGACCATAGGCGGTGGAATCAGAGATTTTACCGACTGCAATGGTAAACGGTATACCGCTTTGGAAGTAGCAGCAGAATATTTCCGCTCCGGTGCCGATAAAATATCCATTGGCTCAGATGCTGTTCTGATTGCGGAAGAAGTGTTAAAAACCGGTAAAACCACCGGTTTAAGTTCCATTGAACAGATTGCCGGGGTCTATGGCAATCAGGCTGTAGTAATCTCCATAGATCCTCGACGGGTCTATATCTCATCTCCAGACGAAGTACAACATCAGGTTATCAAAACAGAAATCCCCGGACCCGGAGGAGAGCAATATTGCTGGTACCAGTGTACCATCAAGGGAGGACGGGAGGGACGGGATCTGGATGCTGTTACCTTGGCAAAGGTATGTGAGCAACTTGGAGCCGGGGAAATTCTCCTCAACTGCATAGACCGGGACGGAACCAATTCCGGTTTTGATATAGAGCTGATCAATGCAGTTCGTAACGCTGTATCTATTCCGGTAATTGCCTCATCAGGAGCAGGCTCAAGCGAACATTTTTTAGAGGTTTTTACATCCACCAAGGCAGAGGCTGCACTTGCCGCTGGTATCTTCCATCGCCGGGAAGTTCCGATTGGTAAGGTTAAGGATTTTCTCAGCAGTAAAATTGAGATAAGAGCTGTCAGCAGCAGGTCATAGATGTCATTGTCGCAGAAACAATGAGAAAGAATTGTGCCATGAAAAACATTAATATTAATTCGTGGTTCAAAAAATAGGAACCTAAGTGAAACTACTCCACACTTCAGACTGGCACCTGGGACGCTCCCTTTACGGACGGAAACGCTATGAGGAGTTTTCTAAATTTCTGGATTGGCTAAGCGACACGATAGAGGAGCAAGGCATCAATGCATTGCTGGTTGCCGGTGATGTCTTTGATACCAGTACTCCCAGTAACCGGGCTCAGGAGCTTTATTATCGCTTCCTCTGCCGGGTTTCAGGCTCCTGCTGCCGCCATATTGTTATCATAGCCGGCAACCACGATTCCCCAACATTTATCGATGCCCCCAAAGAACTCCTGCAAACAATGAGCGTATATGTGGTTGGTGCCATGACAGAGAATCTGGAAGATGAAGTTATTATGCTCAGTGATGAACGGAATCATCCTCAGGCGATCATCTGTGCTGTACCTTACCTGCGCGACAAGGATATCCGTAGTGTCGAACCCGGTGAAACTATTGATGATAAAAATGCCAAGCTCATCCTCGGTCTAAAAGATCACTATGCGAATGTATGTGCCATAGCTAAGCAAAAACGATCTGAACTGACAAAGGCTGGACATAATGAGATTCCTATTATTGCCATGGGTCACCTTTTCACAGCTGGCGGCAAGACCGTTGATGGAGATGGAGTTAGAGAGTTGTATATAGGCTCCTTAGCTTATGTTGGTGCAGATGTATTTCCGTCATCCATTGATTACTTAGCTCTTGGTCACCTGCATGTTCCCCAGAGTGTCAACAATGCAGATCATATACGCTATTGCGGCTCACCAATTCCCATGGGCTTTGGTGAGGCCACTCAGGATAAAAAGGTTTTGCTTGTTCAATTCAAACACACCACTCCGACCATTCAGGAAATTAAGGTTCCTTGCTTTCAGCCTCTGGAAAAAATAGTGGGGTCCCTTGATGATATCCAGGCAAAGGTGGAACAGCTGAAGCAGGAAAAAAGCCGGGCCTGGCTTGAGATTGAATATACGGGCCGCGAGATTATCGCCAATCTGCGGGAGATACTTGATCAGTCTTTGGCTGACTCAACCATGGAGATTCGGCGGATCAAGAATAAACGGTTCATTGACCGGGTGATCAGCATAATTGCCGAGGATGAAACGCTCGATGATTTGCATGTGAACGATGTCTTTAAACGCTGCCTGCAAGCCTATAATATACCTGCTGAAGACCAGGATGAGCTGACCCGCTCTTATAACGAAATAATCAAGTCTCTTAAGGAAGAAGATCTAAACGACGAATAGAAGAGAGGCTGATTATGAAAATTCTTGAACTCAGATTTAAAAACCTCAATTCACTCTATGGTGAATGGCTCATTGATTTCACTGATCCCGAATACATTGGCAGCGGCATCTTTGCTCTGACCGGCCCCACCGGAGCCGGTAAAACAACTATCCTTGATGCCATATGTCTGGCACTTTATGGGGCAACACCTCGTTTGGGGAAAATCACCAAAAGCACCAATGAGATCATGTCCCGCCAAACTGGTGAATGCTATGCCGAGGTAATGTTTGAATCCCAGTCTGGCCGGTTCCGCTGCCATTTCAGCCAGCATCGGGCCCGTAAAAAGGCCAGTGGAGAGTTACAGCATCCACGCCATGAAATTGCCGAGGCCCAAGGCCAAAAAAAGGTGGTCGAGTCTCAAATCAGGCGGGTTGCCACGGTTATCGAGGAGAAAACCGGCATGGACTTTGAGCGTTTTACCCGATCCATTCTGCTCGCTCAAGGCAGCTTCGATACCTTTCTCAAAGCCAATGTGGAGCAAAAATCCAAGATACTTGAACAGATAACCGGCACTGAGATCTATTCGGATATCTCCCGCCGTGTTCATGAACGGCACCGTGATGAACGGGAAAAGCTGGACCTTCTCCAGGCAGAGATCTCCGGTATTGTCATTCTTGCACCGGAACAGGAAAAGGAAATTCAACTGGAACTTACAGGCAAACAAACACAGGAAACTGAATTTACCGGCAAAACAAGCAAAACAGGAAAAGCCATCGCCTGGTTAACCAATATTGAGGGGCTGAAAAAAGAACTCAGCTCTTTATCGGAAGAATCTGAAAAGCTGCAAACCGAACTTGAGTTATTCAAGCCAGAACATGAACGACTCAACCTGGCACTTAAAGCGACCGAATTAGATGGAGAATATGCCACCCTGACTGCGGTGCGAAAACAGCAGGCAACAGATCAGGCATCTCTAAAAGCAGAAGAAAATAAACTTCCTGAACATATGATCTTCTTTCAGCAGAATGAGGAAACTCTGCAAGCTGCCGAAGAACAGACTGTTAAAGTTAAAGAGGAGCTACAAGCAGTTAGCCCACTCATCCAAAAAATCCGCACCCTTGACCAGAAGCTCGCTGAGCAGAAAAAAGCCATCTCTAACGAAGAGAAGAGATGCAAAAAAGATGCAGCAAAAATTGCAGAAAACAGAGGATTTAAGCAAGAGGAACAGAATAAACGAAACAAAGCCAGTAACGATTTAAAAGTTATAGAGAAATACTTTGAGGAACATTCCCGGGATGAGTGGCTCGTGAGTGGTCTGGCCGGTATTGAAGAACAGTTTGGCAATCTTCTTGCAAAGCAGAAGGATATCTCAAAAAAAGAGGCTGATGAACAGCAAACCACTGAATCTCTCAAAAAATCCTGTGAAAAACTGGCTAATTGTATCAAGCAGTATGGCGTTCAAAAACAGAAATTAGACAAGACAGTTAACTCACTTCAACAGAGAAAAAAAGATTTAAGCACCTTGCTGGCTGACCGATTGCTGGGCGAATATCGCATTGAAAAAGAGATGTTACTGCGTAAGATGGCTTTATTTGCAAAGATTGCCGAGCTTGAAGACCACCGCTCCAGGCTAGAAGACGACAAACCTTGCCCTCTCTGCGGTGCCAGGGAGCATCCGTTTGCAGCCGGCAATGTTCCTGTTCCCGATGAGACCGAGAAAAAAATTGAGACCCTTACTGAGTTAATTGCTCAGGCTGAAGAGCAGGAACTCGACCTTAAAAAGCTGGAGGCAACAGAAAAAAAATCTCAAAAAAAGCTGACCGAGACTGAAGATATTAAGACTGCTACTGCCCATGAAAAGAAGGCTGTTGAGCAAAGACTCTCTGAGCTGATTAACAATTTAAGAGATAAACGCTCTGATTTTTTGGAGTTAAAGAAAGCCGTATCAGCCAAACTGCAACCGCTTGGGATTGAAGAGCTTCTGGATGCAAATGTATCTTCATTGCTCAAGTCTTTACAGAAGCGGCTTGAAAAATGGCAGGCTCAGGTTAAGAAAAAAAATGAAACAGCAAAACAGCTCTTCGAACTGGACAGCGAATTGAAGCGGATTAATGCGGTTGTTGAGACACAAAGCAATGCCTTGGTCGAAAAACAAAAAATATTGGATTTAATTAAAAATGAATATACCGAAGGCGGTTTCCTGCGTCAGCAACTGTATGGAGATAAAAAAACTGCTGCTGAAGAGAACCGTTTGAATCAAGCGATTGCCAAGGCGGAAATGGCAGAAAAACTGGTCAGGAGCCGGCGCGATGAAGCAAAGCAAAAACTTAATGTTACCAAAACCAATGTGGCCTCTCTTAATAAACGAATCGAAAAAAGAGTTTCGGAACTAAAAACGCTTGAGTTCAATTTTAAGGTATCTCTGCAACCAGCCGAATTTACCGATGAAAAACAATTCCTTACAGCTCGTCTCGCCGCTAAGGAGCGGGATGAGCTCAAGGAAAAGGCAAAAAAATTAGATGACCGGCAGCGAGATCATAAAGTTAGACAAAAAGATCGCGAGAATCGTTTAGCCACTGAAATTGCCAGGCTGGTAACGGATAAAACACTTGAGGAACTTGAGCCACAGTTCATAAAACTTGAGGAAAACCTGAAAGATATCAGGGATGCCATCGCCGGTATTAAACATAAACTCGCTGAGAACGCGGCTGCCAGGGAACGGATCAAAGATCAACAGACAGCCATCGAAGCCCAGAAAAAAGAGTATCAGCGCTGGGGAAAACTGCATGCCCTGATTGGATCGGCTGATGGTAAGCAATACCGGAACTTTGCCCAGGGGTTGACCTTCGAGTTAATGGTGTCACATGCTAACCGTCAGCTTGAAAAGATGAGTGAGCGCTACCTGCTAATCCGTGACGATAAACAGCCATTAGAGTTGAATGTCATTGATAATTATCAGGCCGGAGAAATCAGGTCTACCAAAAATCTATCCGGTGGTGAGAGTTTTATTGTCAGTCTCACACTTGCCCTGGGACTTGCCAAAATGGCCAGTCGTAAAGTTCGGGTAGATTCCCTGTTTTTAGATGAGGGTTTTGGCACCCTGGATGAAGAGGCTCTGGAGACCGCTCTTGAAACATTATCCGGACTGCAGCAGGACGGTAAACTGATCGGAGTCATATCCCACATCTCCACATTAAAGGAAAGAATCAGTACACAAATTACCATAACACCTGGATCAGGTGGAAAAAGCATGCTGACTGGTCCGGGATGTAGTACGGTTGGAGTACCTGCCTTGAGACACGAATGAACACGAATATACCTGACGAATACCCGGCTCAAAGCTGGGTTAATTCTAAATTTCAAAAACCAAAACAATGCCTAAATTACAACAAAGTCATAATTTTTATACCCGTGATACCCCGCTTGCTCCCGATGAAAAAATTCTGATTGTCGATGATGACCCGGTCATTACCAATATAATATATAATCTCCTCAAAGAAAAAAACTATACCGTTCTAACCGCAGATTCTGTCTCTAATCTCAACAGGATTATCAAAAATAACCGAATCGCCCTGGTGATCCTTGATATACTCCTCAGCGACGGCAGCGGTATGGATATCCTTCCTGAACTCAAACAATATGACCAGGATATGGCAGTGGTCATGCTGACTGCCATAAACGACCTCCAGACCGGGCTGACCTGTATCCGTCATGGTGCAGATGATTATTTAACTAAACCAATCCAGCCGGATGAATTTATCAATATAATAAGGAGAGTGCTGGACAAGCGACGATTGATAATCAGCAATCATAATTATCAACAGCAGATAGAGCAGAGTACCTTTCAGATTCAGCTCATCCATGAGCTGACCATGAAGATGAACAATGCCTATCTTGACATGACCGAACTCGATGAAATCCTTCAGACAATACTGGTAGGGATCACCGCCAAGGAGGGTTTACAATTTAACCGGGCATTTTTAGCCATGTTTGATGACAGGCAGTGCCTGTCCGGACGATTAGCCATCGGTCCTGACCGTAAAGAAGAAGGAAACAGGATATGGTCTGATATCAGGAACAAGAAACTGGATTTTAACAATCTCCTTGATAATATAAAAACTCATTCATTTGCAAAAGATATTGAGGTGAACCGGATTGTCCGAGCTCTTTCCGTAAGTGCAGAAGAGAGTGATCATATCCTTATTCGAGCTGCAAAAGAACGGAAATCAGTCAATGTAGTGCAAGGGAAAAGTGAATGGCCGGTACCGCCGGAGCTCATTGGTCTGCTTCAGGAAGAATCTTTTGTCATAGTCCCGCTTTACTCGCCCCGCCGTTCTCTTGGGGTTATAATTGCGGATCATTTCATCACCAATAAAGAGATAACCCCGCGCCAGATTTGCAGCCTGGAAAATTTCGCTTCCCAGGCCAGCCTTGCCATTGAACATTACCATCTCCACACTGCCATGGAAGATAAAATCATGGAATTGGAAAAGCAGCAGAATATGCTCATTGAGTCTGAGAGATATTCAGCGGTTGGCCAGATGGCAGCCCAACTTGCCCATAGTATTCGTAATCCCATAACTGCCATCGGCGGCGCCGCAAGATTACTGGCAAAAAAAACAGACAACCGGGAGCAGCTGAAATTCCTGCGGATGATGGTTCGGGAGGCTGAAAAAATTGAAAATACCCTGGAAGATATTTTCAACTTTATCAGCACCAGCCAGCCTGAAAAAAAAGAAACTCTGCTGTCTTCCCTGCTGGAAAAGACCTTGGTATTGTTTTATCCAGCCATGCAGCAACAAATCATCAAATACGAATTAAAGGTGCCGGCAACAGAATCACAGGTCTTGATTGATCCTGATCTCATCCAGCAGGCCTTGGTTCACCTCATTCGCAATGGTATTGAAGCCATGCCGGATGGCGGCAGGCTCTCGATTAGGATTGAACAGGATAAAAACAAAAACGATAAAAAAACCGAAATAATTATTCAGGATACAGGCATGGGGATTAAAGACAACACTCTTTTATTTGCCACCGACCCTTTTGTAACCACTAAGATTTCTGGGACCGGCATGGGGCTGGCCATGGTCAAGAGAATAATCAGAAATCACGGGGGAGATTTGCAGATTCAGCAACGAATTTCGGGGGGAACCAGGATTATTGTTGCCTTGGCGGCATAGCCATCTAATAGCGACTATACCACATACTAATTTGGATTGCGGGCAAAACCATTTTAATAGTTAAGGATCATTCCTTGCCCTACCTGATGGATACTAAACTTTACAAGAGGAATCATGATAACAGAAAAAATAACTCTTGCCCAACGAGTGCTTGATGTCCCTCCCTCACCGACCCTGGCAGTTAATGCCAAAGCCAAGGCACTTAAAGCTGCCGGAGCCGATGTCCTCAATTTCAGTGTTGGTGAGCCTGATTTTGATACGCCTGAACATATCTGTCAAGCCGGGAAACAAGCCATTGATGATGGGCATACCAGATACACGGCGGTGCCGGGTATTCCTGAACTGCGGGAAGCTGTCTGCATGCGCGTGAGAGAGGATCATGGCTGGGAATATACGCCGGAGCAGATTCAGGTCTGCTGCGGTGGTAAACATGGACTGTATAATATTTTTCAGGCACTCCTTAATCCTGGTGATGAGGTGCTGATTCCAGCTCCTTACTGGGTTTCGTACCCACCCATGGTGCAGTTAGCAGGCGGTGTGCCGGTGCCGGTGCCACTTGATGAGTCCATGAATTTTGATCTCAATCCAGAGATTCTAACTAAATATATAACCAATAAAACCAGAGCTATTTTTTTAAACAGTCCATCCAATCCAACCGGGGCAGTTTTTTCTGAAAAATCGCTTAGGGAAGTGGCAAAAATGGCATTGGCACGAGGCTGGCTCGTGGTTAGTGATGATATTTATGAGACTATCACCTATGTGGATGGAAAACTTCCCCATATCCTCGATATTGCTCCTGAGCTACAGGATCAAACTGTTATTTTAAACGGAGTTTCTAAATCTTTTGCCATGACCGGCTGGCGGATAGGCTACTCGGCAGGGCCTCTCCATTTAATCAAGGCCATGAATAAAATCCAAAGTCAGTCAACCTCCAACCCTGCAGCACCTTCACAGTATGCCGCTCTTGCTGCTCTGACTGGTCCTCAGGATTTTCCGGGCACCATGAAAGAAGCTTTTTTGCCGAGACGGGATTATTTTGTCCAGGAACTTGAGAAAACCCCCGGGGTCAGTTGCGTGAATCCCAGTGGTGCTTTTTATGTGTTCCCAAATTTCTCAAGTTATTATGGTAAGTCTTTTGCAGGCAAGGTGATTGACGATTCAGTAGCCCTGGCAGATTATTTTCTTGATCAGGCCCAAGTGGCTTCGGTACCGGGTGCTGCTTTTGGAGCAGACCAGTTTCTCCGGTTTTCCTTTGCCACCTCCATGGAGGTAATCAGAGATGGAATGGCAAGGATACAGCAAGCTCTTGATCAGATGACAGACATTATAAATTGAGAATTGATAATTGATAATTATCGACCATATTGTTTAAAAAACAGGGCATTTTTATAGGGTGTTTATGAAGTCTGTAATTAGATATTGCTGATAAAAAACAGAGCAGAAATGCAATGGGCAAATGGGTAGTGTCGTGTCAACGATGAAATGGCGTAATATTGTGCAGAAACAAACAAGATGCGTCAGAGCATCGTTGACAGGACAGTAGTACCTCTACTTCGCTTTGGTATCAAATTTTTCGAAGATCTGGCAGGAAGTCTTACCATCCTGGTGGCAGGTTTTACATGGTTCCAATTTTTGTTCATTATATCCAGATAGGATATTTTGCAGTTTCCATGGTGAGGTTAAACACCTGCGTCCCAGCTCGCATTCGGTAAGGATCCGACAAAAGTTGAGAAATTCATCCATCAAGCGGGTGGGAATTTTTTCTTTATGATAAATAATATGTAGTTGTCTACGCATGTCCAAACCGTCAATGGTCATACTCTTTAACCAGCCCTGCTGTACTTCCCTGCTAACTGTTAACGGGGGTACACATGCTGCTCCCTCACCTGTTTCCACCGCTTTTTTTATGGCCTCTGTGTGACCAAGCCTGGTAACTATTTTAAGCCGACCAACCTCTTTACCCAGTCTTTTTTTGAAAATCTGAGCAGTACCTGAACCTTCCTCACGCATAACCCAGGCTGTTTTTTCCAGATCATCAGGCATTGTAAAAATATTCTGCTCGGCAAGTACATGGATGGGGCTGACAATAATCACCAACTCATCCATGAACCATGGTTCTGCCTTTACCGTTTCGTCATTAATATTGATATTACCTTCAACAAAACCAAGATCCATGGCCCCTGCGGAGACCAGCTTCTCTGCATGCCGGCTGTTTGCCACCAGCATATTAATCTTCACATCCTGATGAAGACGCATGAACAGACCTATCAAATAGGGGAGAATATAGTTACCGATGGTTGAACTAGCCACTATCTCCAGAGAACCGGCAATGGTATCTTTTTCTTCGGTGAGCAGAGATTCGATATTCCACACCTGGAATATAATCTTTCTCGCCATGGGCAACAGGTAGCGTCCCCGGTCATTGAGGAAAAGACTACGACCATACCGGTCAAAAAGTGGGCCATTCAGTTGATTTTCAAGTTCACCAAGAGCCATGGAGACCGCTGACTGAGTAAGAAAAAGCTTTTTACTAGCTCTGGTTACCTGCTGGGTTTCGGCAACGCTGATGAAAATTTCCAGTTGCCTTAGAGTGATAGACATTTTGTATATTTTTTACGGTATCAGACACCATTATTGAAAACTGCACTGCTTAAGCAATCCAACAAGAGTAAGCATAGCGGTACAATGAGAAAAGTATGTACAAATCGTAACTATTCACCAAGGGTATAGATTTGCAGTCAATGAGGTGCTGGTGAACGGTTACTATAAATCTTACCCTTTTAGATCAAGAATATCAATACCGCTGATCCTGCTATGGGTTATGAGGATGATACCGGCTAATTTTTTATACGCAAATACCGCGCTTAACATTTCTTTTTCAATTTTTTTATCCAGACCCTCCCCAGGTTCATCAAGGATGAGAATTTTTGCCGGTTTAAGAAGTCCCCTGGCAACGGAGAGTCTTTTCAACTGCCCCCCTGATAGTTTAAAGCCGGCTTCACCAATCCAGGTGCCATATTTATCCGGCAGGGTCATGATGAAATCATGAATTCTTGCAATTTTACAGACCTCAATGATTAACTCTTCATCGGCATCAGGGTTTGCCAATAACAAGTTTTCCCTGATACTGTTATTGAACAATTGATTCTGCTGGCTGACCACGGAAAAATATCTGCGAATATCTTCTCCATGGTACTGTTCAAGGGGATATCCACCAAAGAAAATCCTGCCCTTATCCGCTTCCTGGAAACGAAGTAGTAAATTAATGATACTGCTTTTGCCAGCACCGCTTCTGCCAACTATGGCAAGACGGGAGTTAGCGGCAAAGGTGAAACTTAAATTTTCAAAAACATTCTTTCCTTCATTCCCCTCCCCATAAGAGAAACTCACATTCTGAAACTCAAGATCAAAATTATCCGGTTGCGGTGACGGAGGGGCAGGGTTAGTGACCAAAGGTTTACTGTCAATAATCTCAAAGATACGATTACCAGCCGCTACAGTTTCCGGCAAGCGCTGAAAAGCTTGAGGCATTGCTGCCACTGCCTCAAAACTTGCCATGGTGAACAAGGCAAGCATGGCAATGGTTACCGGAGGCATATCGCCTTCGGTAATAAGCGGGATGGTGATAATCATTACAGCCAAAAGGGCAAGACCTGCACAGAGACCAAGAACAGCCTGGGCAATACCATCGTAATGGCTCATTTTCACCTGTTCACTATCAAGTTTTCGGCTTAATTCATTTATTTTTTCTGCCTGCTGTTCAGCGGCTCCGTAGATCAATAACTCGCCCAGACCATGAATACTGTCGATGGAGTGCTGCCTTAAATCGGCTGAAATCATGACCATGGACCTGCCGGGCTTACGACTGAAACAGAGAACAATCAGGGGCATAATAAAGCCGGCAAAGATCAGAAAAAGAGCTTTCACTCCTGCTAATAAAGGGTCATAAAAAGAGATGAAGTAAACAAAGAGAGAACCGGCAATAATGGAGGTTATCATCGGAGTTATAATCCGTAGATAAGCGTTTTCCAGGGTATCAATATCGGCCCTGATCCGGCTGAACAGATCACCACTGTGATATTGCTGAAGAATTGCCGGGGCAAGAGGTTCAATATGGATATAAAACCAATGCCGCAGTTCGGCAAGCATTCTTAAGGTGGCTGAATGGGTTACCAGCCTTTCCAAATAACGGCTGCCGGCCCTGCCGACCGCACAGGCACGAATACCTGCCGCCGGGCTGAAGTAATTAATAAGTTCCCCGGTCAGACCGGCAAGCGCCATGGATGCAATAAACCAACCTGATATGGCCATCAAACCGACATTGGCAAGAATGGTCAGGACCGACAGCAATATTCCCAGAGCAATCCAGTGGTAATGAGGTATGAACAAGAGGCTGAGACGGATGAATATCATGGTGCTGCTTCCGGCTCTACCTGTTTTGGCAGTTTGTGGTTTTTTCATGATATTTTTCATGGTATAGACTGCGATATTACAAATGTCTTGTTGTAATTGTCGATCATTTGCCGGTAGGTCTGGCTTTCGGCTTCAAGCTGCTGGTGGCTGCCGGTGGCAATGATTTTGCCCTGCTCCATGACCACGATTTTCTCGGCCTTTTCAATTGTATGGAGACGATGGGCAATTATAATCACCGTGCGGTTGCCAGCAAGCAGATCAATACTCTTTTCAATCAACTGTTCACTATGCCGGTCCAGATTGGCTGCTGCTTCATCAAGAACAAGCAGAGGTGCATCCTTTAAAAAAGCTCGGGCCAGAGCGATTCTCTGGATCTGACCGCCGGAAAGCCCCAGGCCCTGTTCTCCGATATGACTCTGGTAACCGTCTGCCATTTTTTCAATGAACTCATCGCAGTTTGCCAACCGGGCCGCAGTTTCAATTTCAGTTTGGCTGGCTGCCCTTTTGCCCATACGGATATTATCGGCAATGCTGCCATGGAAAAGATATGGCCGCTGGGGCAGCCAGGCTATCTGTTGCCGCCAGATGTCAAGCGGTATTTTTGTCAGGTCATGATTATTTATCAAAATCCTGCCGGTCAGGGTTCGGACAAAACCCAGGAGCAGGTTGATAACCGTGGTTTTCCCAGCCCCGCTCTCCCCGATCAGAGCAACCCGTTGTCCGGTCTCTATATTCAGATTAAATTCAGATAAAGCCGGTCGGCCTTTTTCATAGGCAAAACTAATATTTTTAAAGGTGATTGCCAGACCCTGTTTTTTGACCGGCAAAAAATAAGGGTCATTGTTTAATGAAGTCTGATCGGTTTTCTGCTGTAACACCGGCACCGGTATGCTGAGTATTTTCACCATCTGTTCTGCCGCCCCAATACCATCCATACGGGCATGGTAATGGGTACCCATGTTGCGCAAGGGCAGATAAAAATCAGGGGCAAGAATTAAAACAAAAAATCCTAATAAAAATGTCATATCTCCATGAAGAAGACGAAATCCAATCAGTACCGCGACCATGGCAATTCCTATGGAAGAGAAAAACTCAAGCAGCAAGGATGAGAGAAAAGCAACCCTGAGCACCGACATGGTATTCTCACGGTATTCATCAGAAACTTTTGCAATCATTGCTGCCTCCCGCCGGGAGGCATTGAAGATTTTAAGGGTGGTCAGCCCTTGAATTGTATCTAAAAAATGACTGCTCATCCTCGCTAATTGACGCCATTGCTTTTTATTTAGCTTTTCAGCTCCCCGACCAATCATGATCATGAAAAACGGAATTATCGGGGCAGTTATCAACAGCACCAGCCCGGAAATCCAGTCCAGGGGGAAAATAATAATCAAAATTGCCGGGGGGATGAGAACCACAAATGAAATGGCAGGCAGATACTGGGCATAGTAATTTTCCAGGGCCTCAATACCATCTACGAGCATATTGACATTGGCACCGCTATGTTCACGACCTGATTGCACCGGGCCTATGGCCTGGATATGACGATGCAGTCGATCCCGCAGGTGGATTTTGATCTTTGCCGCAGCTAAAAAGGAGGCATGACTGGAAGCCCAGGTGAGAAAGGCTCTGATAATAAAGATTATAAGCATCAACCATAACCATCCCTGAACATGGTATAGCCTAGCCTGCTCAAAAATAACGCTGTTTATAATATTTGCCAGAAACCAGGCCTGTAAGATCAGGAGCAGGCTGGAACATAGACCAAGACCGATGGCTACCTGCAGCCAGTTACGACTTGTTTTTTTTTGTTCTTTAAGAAAATTACGGATAAGCATTTCAGGTGACAGGTTACAGGTTACAGGTGACAGGTTTCAGCACCATCAATTCTCAATTATTAGATACAACACTCTTACTATAGGCATCCTCATATGGCTTGATACTATTTTTTGTTCCTCGTCCCTCGTCCCTCGTTCCCACGCTCCCGCGTGGGGATGCATACGGAAGCATTCCTGCTTGAGCTTGATATGCATTCCCACGCAGGAGCGTGGGAACGAGAAGCTTGTCAATGTTTTACCTGAATTGAGCGATTTTATAACGTAGATATGTGCTGATATCTTGTGTGCCAAGGCTTTCCGGAAACCGCAGGCATACCCGTTTGGTCTGTTGAGGATTTCCGGAAAGCCTTGGCGTGCAAGAGATCGGTGCAGATCAAGTTAGAAAATCGCTCAACTCAGGTTTTAGTATCAAGTCATGTGAGGATACCTATAATTCTCAATTATCAATTAAAAAAGTTCTCAATTATTTTTTCCTTGTTATAAGAGGCATAGTATGTTCTGCTAACACTAAATTTGTAATAATAATACTAAAAGGTTGTAATTATGCTTAAACGGTTTTCCATTTCCCTTGAAGATAATCTATTGTCCAAATTTGACATATATATCAAGGGACAGCAATATGATAACCGCTCGGAGGCAATTCGTGATCTGATCAGGAAAAAATTAATCAAAAAGGAATGGCAGGCTGATAAAATGGTTATGGGAGTTATTACTCTTGTTTTCAATCATCATCAACCACATTTACAAGAAAAGGTTACCGAGGCTCAGCATGATTTCCATCACCATATTATTTCTTCCACCCATGTCCACATGGACCATGAAAATTGCATGGAGGTGGTTATTGTCAGGGGCAGGGCCGGCGAGGTCAAGAAATTGGCCAATCGCCTGATCTCTTTACGAGGAATCCGGGACGGGAGCTTGACCATGAGCAGTACCGGCAAGGCACTTCATTAACAATCCGTAACCGTTCACCAGCACCTCATTGACTGCAATTCTATACTTCCTTGGTGAACGCTTATAACAATCCGGTTTTCTTATCACCTGAACCCAACAGACAATACGGTAAATGCATATATCAGAAGGTATTCTTTCCCTACCGGTGCTCATCGGAGGCGGATTTCTAACAGTGGCGGGAACAGCCTTGGGGCTGCATAAAATCGACCATGAACGAATCATGCCGGTGGCAATCCTGGCTTCGACTTTTTTTGTCGCTTCTCTTATTCATGTTCCCATGGGTCCGGGAAGTGTCCATCTGATTCTCAACGGATTATTAGGTATTATCCTGGGATGGGCAAGTTTTCCTGCCATTTTAATCGCCCTGTTTTTCCAGGCTTTATTTTTTCAATTTGGCGGTATTCTTGTCCTTGGAGTTAACACTTTAAATGTAGCAGTTCCGGCAATTATCTGTTTTTATCTTTTTCGTCCCCTCCTTAAGCAAAACAGATATGCAGCTCTTGCCGGCTTCTGTGCCGGTTTTTTTGCAGTTTTTTTATCTGCCCTGTTCATGGCAATGTCTCTGATCACTTCCGATACAGGTTTTATGACCACTGCCCAGATTATTTTAATCGCTCATGTACCGATAATGCTGATTGAAGGGCTTATCACCAGTTTTATAGTTTCGTTTATCATCAGGGTGCAGCCGGAAATTCTTAACCTCAAAAAAGATGCGATACAGACATCGTAAATTGATAATTAATAATTCTCGAACATCAAAAGGGCTTTATTATCAGGGGGCAGGAAAAGCGGCACAAGAAAATTGTCCAAGAAACAGGGCGTTTTCAGAGGATGTTTACGATATATGCAATATAAGTATAGCCTGCTTGCATAAATTATATCTGCAAAAATCAGGGTAATTATTAATCATGTCATTTCTATTTAAAAAAGCTCATGACGGTATAATAGTCCTTATCTTCCTGGCTCTGTTTGGCGGTGAGGCCTTTGCCCACAGGGTTATGATTGTCGCCTGGAGCGAAGGTGATTTCATCGTTGGTGAAACTAAATTCGACTCTGGTCCCCCGCCAAAACTGGCAGAGATAATTGTTGAAGATAAAACCTCTGCCAAGGTGATATTGACTCTGAAAACCGATATCAATGGTAAGTTTCGTTTTCAGATCCCTGATCAGGTCGTGGAAAACCGACCGACATTACGATTGATTGTCAGAGCCGGCCCCGGACATCAGGCGGAGTGGTTGCTGCAACCTGAAGATTATCTCAACATGAGTGCTGATCCTGTCGTCTCCCCTCAGGTCGATAATCATGAGCCATTCACGGCAACGATTACGGCCCGGGAGGATGATTTGTCGCATATAGACGCGGCCATGCTCCAGAAAATTATCGAGGATGTTATGGATAAAAGACTTGCCCCTCTAAAAAAAATGATGAGAGAGGAGCAGGGGCCGCAATTGACCGAAATAGTTGCCGGTATAGGATATATTTTTGGTTTTTTTGGCATGCTTGCTTATTGGAAGAGCAGAAAGAAAAAATAATTGTAACTGTTCAGCTGCACTCCATTTCCGCCCATTTCGGAGTCTCGTTCCTCGCTTACCTGAGCTTCTTGAGTAACATTAGTACGCTACAAAGCTCAGGTAAGCGAGGAACGAGACTCCGTGAAGCACATCTGAACAGTTACAGTCCTTGGTTATGAGATTTTTTTTATCAACCCGAACGGTTACGAAATTACTCTCCTGAAACAGCATCAATAATGAACTTTGAATCATTTAATGAGGGTAATTCTCTGCTTCACAGGGCAGACACCAGAATCAAAATTATAGGCTCGCTCTCTCTAACAATGGTCATAGCTGTGGCTGGCTCTTTTATCACTGCCATGGCCGGATTGGTTGTTGGTTTTATTCTTGTGATCCTTGCCGGTTTAAAACTTCGCCAGGTCTTATGGAGACTACTTATAGTTAACAGCTTTATTGCTCTACTCTGGCTGACCCTGCCCCTCACCTATCCAGGTGATCCTCTCTTGGTTGGCCCAATTCGCTTGAGCCAGCAGGGACTTGTACTGGCAAGCCTGATAACCATTAAGAGTAACGCAATTATTTTGATCTTTATCAGTTTACTTGCTACTTCAAGCATCTCTGCTCTTGGACTTAGCATGAAGCAGCTTTATCTGCCCGATAAACTTTGCCTGTTGCTCCTCTTTTCCTACCGATATATTTTTGTTATTTATCATGAATATCAACGGTTAACACGAGCCACCAAACTACGAAACTTCAAGCCTGCCACCAATCTTCATACCTATCGTACCTACAGCCATCTCTTTGCCATGACCCTGGTTAGGAGCTGGAATCGGGCGGAACGAGTCCAGAAGGCGATGTTGTTGCGTGGTTTTCAGGGAACATTCCATAGTCTTGCCCCCCAGAAGTTTAACAGGTTAGAAAATATTGTTTTACTTGCAATTTTGCTTATGGTAGCATTTTTGCTTGTTGTTCTTGAATTATGCTTTGCCAGGTCGTAAATATTCGGGTAGCACCTCACGGAGTCTCGTTCCTCGCTTACCTATTCGTCCATTCTGACCGGTTCGAGTAGCAAAAGTACGCTTCACCGGCCAGAATGAACGGATATAAGGCACTACCCAAACATTTACAGTCCTTGTTTATGAGAGTTTTTTTACCAACCCGAATATTTACGCCAGGTCAGGCTTAACAGTTTCAGGAGTTTGACCTTACTCTACCACCTGAACTCAAATATGAAATTCTTGATTGAATTAAAAAATATTACATTTTCCTGGCCCGGCACCAAGAAGTCTGTGCTTGATGTACTTGACTTTAAACTTTATGAAAGAGACAAGGTAGGCCTGATCGGTCCCAACGGCAGTGGCAAGACCACTCTTTTTCATATAATTGTCGGGCTGCTGCAAGCCGATAAGGGAAAAATTATCTTCAAAGGCAAGGAGATTACCAGCGAAAAAGATTTCAGAACAGTACGGATAAATATTGGTCTTCTCTTTCAGGATGCCGATGATCAGCTTTTCTCACCCACAGTGCTTGAAGATGTGGCTTTTGGACCTTTAAATCTTGGCAGTAGCCGGGAGGTTGCCCTGCAGACAAGCATGGATACCTTGGAAAAGCTCGGGCTTTCCGGCTTTGAGAACCGAATCATCCATAAACTCTCCGGAGGAGAAAAAACATTGGTTGCCCTCGCGACAATTCTTGCCATGAAACCAAAGGCATTATTGCTTGATGAACCAACCAATAACCTTGACCCTCCGACAAGGGATCATCTGATCACCATTATTAATAATCTTGAAGAGACATGTATTATTATCTCCCATGACTGGGATTTTTTATCTGCAACCTGCCAAAAAACCCTGGCCATGGAACATGGTCGTCTGGTTCATAAAGAACAGACATATCTCCATAAACATCATCATGCCCATTCTTATGGTGACTGCCTGCATCGGCATGGTAAATGATAAAAAAAGTGTAACTATTCAGCGAGATGAACAAACGCCCATAAACTTGGACTGTAACTGTTCAGATTATGGGGGTTTTTTGAGGATAATTATCGTAAAGTTAGGTTAAGGCAATCTCCATGCCATTGCTATTGTCAATCCATACCCATAATGAGCACTTATAAATAATCATTGCTTAAAAAAGACAATTTTGTTAGAAATTTTAAAATCATATTTTCTTGTAAGCTTTCCTCTTGGTTTCTGTATCCCGTTG
>CAYRGM010000005.1:0-29042 GCA_964423765.1 uncultured Desulfobulbaceae bacterium | reverse complement strand
GTGCAGCGGCGAGATATCAGCACATATCTGCGTCATAAAATCGCTCAATTCAGGTACTATTGTCCGAGTATAAATCATTTAAACCGGAATCACAAATCACTTTTCATTGCCATAAAAACCCATGATTCTATATCAGTCAAACAGGCTTGAGAATCTTTTTAAGGCACTTGCCGCCATCATTGCTGATAAGCCCTTGTCGGATCCAATGGTTTCTGAAATTATTGTGGTTCAGCATCATGGAATCGGCCGCTGGCTTTGCCGGCAGATTGCCGATAGGTTCGCTATCTGTGCCAATCTTGAATTTCCTCTGCCGGCCTCGTTTTTCTGGAGAGTTCTTGTAGATACAATGGCTGAACCGCCGGCTATATTATCATTTGAGCGGGAAACACTTATCTGGCAGATTATGACGGTTCTTGAGGAATCCAGCCATGAACCGGCCCTGGCAGAGATTAGCGGTTACCTTAAAGATGATCGAGATGGTCGCAAAATATTTCAACTGAGCGGCCAGCTCGCTGATCTCTTTGATCAGTACCAGCTCTACCGCCCCGATATGCTGTTAACCTGGGAACAGGGGTCTGATAATCAATGGCAGGCACATCTCTGGCGGCGGCTGGTCAGTGCCCAGCCTGCCGTCATGCACAGGGGCTCGCTGATTGCAAAATTCATAAATGATTTTGAGGCAGACAGGATAAATAAAGATAATCTTCCCGAGCGGGTATGTTTTTTTGGGTTCAATATGCTGGCACCGGTTTATCTAAGTCTCATCGATAAGATAAGCCAGCTCACGCAGGTACATTTTTTTCATTTCAGTCCCTGTGCTGAATACTGGGAAGATCTTACCTCCGAGCGGTTGCTGGCAATCAAGAGAAAAACATGGCGACAGCAGAGGGTTGCCGATCTGAGCAGCTATTTTAACCGGGGCAACCCCCTGCTTGCCTCTCTTGGTATGGTTGCCCGGGAGTTTAGCGGGTTACTCATGGAATATGAACCGCATACGATTGATCTGTATAGCCAACCGGATAAGAACAATCTGCTGGCCTTCATTCAGGGTGATATCCTTAATCTGCAAAATCGGGATTCAGAAAAAATAGTTTTATCCGTGCAGGATAAATCAATTCGTTTCCATTGCTGTCATTCTCCGGTGCGGGAAGTTCAGGTTCTCCATGACCGTCTTCTTGATCTGTTTAATCAAGACCCGGAGTTAAAGCCCTCTGATATTTTAGTGATGGCCCCGGATATTAATGAATATGCTCCTTTAATTAATGGTGTTTTTGCTGCGGCCTCTGAAAACATGCGGATACCCTGGTCGGTTAAGGACCTGTCGCCGGCAGGAACCCGACCGGTTATTGATGGATTTCTTGCCATTCTTAAACTTGCTGACAGCCGTTTTGGTGCAGGGGAAGTCCTGGTCTTGTTGGAGAATCCGGCCATAATGAGGAATTTTAATCTTGATGATAACCAGCTTTGCCAACTGCGGACTGCAATTAGCCGGGCCGGGATTCGTTGGGGCTTAAACAGCGGGCAAAGACGAAAATTTGTTGATGATGACAGTGAACTGCATAGTTGGCAAGCCGGTCTTGATCGTCTTCTGCTCACCTTCATGACTGGAGCCGGGGAAGTATCAGTCGGCTCTATCCTGCCGGTTGATTTTCTCTTACCGGATGCAGATGAGCTGATAGGCATACTTGCTGATTTTTTTACAGAGCTTAAATGGCTGTATAATGCCTTAAACAGTTCTCATCCTGTGCAGGTCTGGCTTGAGATCTTTCGGGAAATTCTGATTAAATTTTTTGCCGGTTGCAATGATTCATCTGATCTGGACGAAATGATTACTGCAAGAGAGTTCTTTGCTGATCTATCCTGCAACTGCACAGAAGCTGGCTTCACCGGCCGGTTGACCCTTGCCGTTATCAGGCAATACTCTCAAGCCCGGTTGACAGAAACAACTGCCGGGGGAGGGATGTATACCGGCCGGGTCTCATTTTCCAATATGGTACCCATGCGTTCCCTGCCTTTCAAGGTTATTTACCTGTTAGGCATGAATGACGGTTCTTTTCCGTGCAGCAACCGGCCACCGGGCTTTGATCTGATTGCTGAAAACCCTCGTCTTGGCGACCGAAGCCGCCGTGATGATGATCGTTATTTATTTCTTGAGGCATTGCTCTCAGCCCGCAGCCATTTTATTATCTCCTGGGTCGGTCGCAGCCGGCAGGATAATAGTGAACAACCGCCTTCGGTGGTGGTGTCTGAGCTGATTGATTATATTGATCAAGGATGGGAAACTCCTGAAGCTCAGGCCGGAGGGCAACAACTGATAATAGAGTACCCTCTCCAGCCTTTTGCCCATAACTGTTTTGACGGTTCTTCGCAGTTTGCCAGTTATGCTGAACTCTGGCTGCCAGCCCCAGAAAGATCAAAGAGATCAGAACCGACAAGGTTTATAAACCAAAGCAAACCATTGTCGCCTCTACTGATTACAGAAATAGATATTGCCCAGCTTGTTCGTTTCTGGCAACATCCGGTTCGTTTCTTTCTTGAGCAACGGCTGGGAATGCGTCTTATACAATATGATGGTCCGCTTCCGGAGAGTGAACTGTTTGACCATGATAATCTGCAAAAATATAATCTGACCAGAGATATTATGACAAGATTATTGGCAAATAAAGATCAGGGCTTTCTCTATGACAAGTATCTGAACTCTGCTACTCTTCCCAGGGAACCGTTTGCCTCTCTGGTGTTTGATAGAGCCAATCAGGAGGCCGCCGAGTTGCTCAAAGAACTGGACGGTTTTTTAAATAACCCGGTGCAGCCGGAAATTATCAATTTGGAGATTGCGGGTATAACCCTCAATGGAGAGTTAAGCTCTCTTTACGGAACCGGCAGATTTTATTTTAGACCTGCTAAGTTAAAGAGTAAAGATATCCTTTCCCTATGGGTTCAGCACCTTGTCTTGTTGTTATGTAGACCCGCGGGAGTACCGCCCGTGTCCAGGCACCGGGCCTCCGATCGGCTTATCTGTTTTCAGGAAGTGGATAAGCCGGCAACTGAACTTGAAAAATTAATTGATCTGTTTAGACGGGGACTTGCCGAGCCGCTTCATTTCTATCCGCAGACCAGCCTTGCCTTTGCCGAGGCAAAACCGGAGTTAAGGTTGAGCAAGGCCGAGAAAACATGGTACTCCCGATATTACCGCGGCGAAGAGGAAGAGCCGGGCTATAAGCTGGCCATGGAGGGAGTTGATCCCCTTGATGATCAGTTTGCTGAACTTGCCCAAAAAATTTTCACACCTATTTTAAATAACCAGCATGGCTGAACCAGATTGACCAGACACAACCAATTATGAAAAATGGTCGCTGTATTATCGTTCCTACGCAGGAGCGTGGGAACGAGTAATAAACCAGTCGCAAAACCAAAGTATGTGTTAATGCCGGTGCCACCGTGAAGACGGGTTTGAAACCCGTCTCTACCAAATCCAGACAGGTTGAGAGGACGGCAGATGAGACCGGTGAAGCAGGAAAGGGAATTGTCCCCAAAAACAGGGTATTTTATAGGGCGTTTACGATGTCTGTAAATAATATTCAGGAAGATAATGCAGCCGCTTAATCCATTTACCATCCCCATGCAAGGGCAGATATTGATTGAGGCAAGTGCCGGAACCGGCAAGACCTATACGATTGCCCTGCTTTTTCTCCGCCTCCTGTTAGAGAAGAAACTAAGTGTTGACCAGATCCTGATTGTTACCTTTACAAAAGCTGCCATTAGAGAGTTGAGGGCCAGGGTAAGGTTACGAATCAAGGAAGCTCTGGCCTGTTTGCGAGGGGAAGATTCGGATGATGAAGTGTTATCGGCTCTACTTGATAATCTAAATGAAGAGGAACGGGAAACCGCAGATATCTTCCTGGCCGATGCTCTAATCAGAATGGATGAGGCGGCCATCTTCACCATCCATGGGTTTTGTCAGCGGATGCTCATGGAGCATGCCTTTGAATCCGGTTCGCCCTTTACCATGGAATTTATTGAGAGCGAAGAACTGCTCCGCCGCCAGATTATTGAGGATTTCTGGAGAAGTCGTTTTTATGGAATAGATCAGGGCGAAGCAGAATGGGTTGTTAAGGTATTTGAATCTCCGCCGCAGCTTCTTTCTCAACTACGGGGGCATATTACCAGACCTGGTGCACATTATATTCCGCAGGTGCGGGCAAGTGAGATTCAGGAAGGGAAAAATCTTCTTGAACCGTTATTTACCCAGCTTCGTTCGTTATGGCAGGCAGAGGGCCGGGGAATTGCCGCTTTACTTTATGAAAACAAGAGACTCTCCCGGGATAAACGCAAGGGATATGGAATCAACAGGCTGGATGAGGCCCTGACCATGCTTAATCGCTTCTTTGCCCAAAAAGAAATGCCCTGGCTATTGGAAGATGAAAATACCATGCAGCTCTTTACCATCTCCATAATTAACAGCTCTCTTAAAAAAACAGGTAAGGGAGAGGCGCCGGTCCATCATTTTTTTGAGCTGTTTGGTGGGTTCTTGTCCGGCCATGCCAGGCTGGTTAATAAAAAACGGATAATTATTTTATATGAGGCCATGGCGTTTCTGCGAGCAGAACTTACACGCCGTAAACGGGAAAATGGCCAGTTTTATTTTGATGACCTGTTGACTGAACTGGCAGAGGTCATTGATGATAAGTCGGGGCACTCTCCAGCGCGTGCCATAAGTAAAAAATACCCGGCAATTCTGATTGATGAATTTCAGGACACCGACCAGTTACAGTATCGTATTTTTACTCATATC
This sequence comes from uncultured Desulfobulbaceae bacterium, assembly GCA_964423765.1. Taxonomy (GTDB): domain Bacteria; phylum Desulfobacterota; class Desulfobulbia; order Desulfobulbales; family Desulfobulbaceae; genus DRLX01. The sequence goes on along the minus strand of CAYRGM010000005.1, from coordinate 24,250 downwards.
CATAAGAGTGGCAAGGGCGGTGTTCTGTTTTTGATTGCGGACCCCAAACAGGCTATTTACGGGTTTCGGGGGGCAGATATCTTCACCTATATCAAGGCCCGAGCAGATACCAGAGCCAAAGATCAGTTTACCATGACCAGCAATTATCGTTCAACCGGGAAAATGGTTGAATTTATGAACAGGTTGTTTTCCCGGAGAAATCCTTTTTTATTTGCAGAAATTGATTTTTCTCCGGTTAAAGCAGCCGGCAGAGCCGATGAAACCCCGTTCACCATCAGGTCTGAGCTGGTTGCCCCCCTGCATTGGTTGATCTTACCTGCCGGGAAGAGCCAGGGAGAACAGACAAAAGCCTTGAGCAAGGAAAAGGCACAAGCTGACGGAGCTGATCTCTGTGCTGAAAAAATTGCTTTTCTGCTGGCCATGGGTAAAAGTGCAGAGGCGATGATTGGCGGGCAACCACTCAGTGGCGGTGATATTGCGGTTCTGGTTCGTACCCATCGGGAGGCTGAAATCATGCGCCGGAGTTTATGTAAATTAGGCATAATCAGTGTTTATATCAGCCAGAATTCGGTTTTTGCTAGTTCTGAGGCTGAACAACTGTTCATGGTTTTATCGGGATTGCATGCTCTTGTTGATTCCAGCCTGGTGTCTAATCTCTTAACCACTGATTTATTTGGTTATACTGCCCAGGCCCTTGATCAGTTGCGAGGGGATGAGAGCAAGTGGGCAGAGATGATGACAAGACTGAATAATTACCTGCAAATCTGGAAACAGCAGGGGCTGTTGTCAGCTTTTTACCGGCTCATTGACCAGGAGAATACAGTGCAACGGATATTGGCCGGGGATGATGGAGAACGAAAGCTGACCAATTATCTTCATCTTGTTGAATTTCTTCAGGAAGTATCCGGGCAATTTCCAGAGCCGGAACGATTGTTAGGGCGATTTAGAGAGGAAATTGAAGGTAAGGATATTGCCGGTGACAGCCAGCAACTCCGTTTGGAGAGTGAGCGGAATCTGGTTAAGCTGATTACCATTCACAAGGCCAAGGGACTTGAGTACTCATTGATTTTTCTGCCTTTTTTATGGTCGGCCCGGATCTGCAAAAAGAAAGAACCTCTTCTGTTTCATTCTCCCAAACAGCCTGAGCTATTGCTGGTTGACCTTGGCAGTGGGGATGAGGATAATTATGAACAGGCCGAAAAAGAGCGGTTGGCTGAAGACCTGCGTCTTCTTTATGTAGCCCTGACCCGGGCTAAGTACAGTTGTTTTATCTGCTGGGGATGGGTCAGCAAGATGGAGGATAGTGCCTTGAATTATCTGCTTCATGATGGTCTTGCCCCATCCGGGGGTCAGGCTGTTATGGATGAGCTGGAATTATCAGGCGGGGAGCTTGTATATGCTGGGGAAAGGCCGGCTCTTATGCCTGCAATGAATGTGAAACAGGAGCCCCAGGTTCACTTATCACCTTCTGTTTTTAATGGTTATATTGATAATAGATGGCGTTTGTTCAGTTATTCCGGCTTAATGAAGGATAGCAGTTTTCAGGGGGAACAACCTGATTATGATCGCTTTGATCAACTGCCTGCCGAAATAAATGATACTGCCGGTTTTCCAAGGGGGGCTGCGGCCGGCATCTGTATCCATGCAATCCTTGAGAGTATTGATTTTACTGATCCCGCAGGTCATCGGGCTCTAATCGAAAAACAGTTAACAATAGCAGGTTATGACGAAAAACTAATTCCCCTGGTCTGCAAGTGGATAAAAAAAATCTTAACTGCCAAATTGCTGGATGATTTTTCCTTGTCCAAGCTTAAAAAGCAGGACAGGATAGATGAGATGGCTTTTTCTTTTCCGCTGGATCAGGTAAATCTCGTTGACTTTAATCAAATTTTAACGAAATTTTCTATTCCGGTTTTAAATCTTGAAGGAAAGTCTCTCACCATGCACGGTCTGATGAGAGGGTTTATTGACCTGATTTACCGGTATGAGGGGCGTTTTTTCATTGTCGATTATAAATCAAATTATCTTGGGGCTGGCCCCGATGACTATAACCGGCAAAACCTGGCTCTTGCTGTTGTCGAGCATCGTTATGATATCCAATATCTGCTCTATACCCTGGCTTTGCATCGTTATCTTGACTTTCGTCTGCCTGATTATGATTATCAGCAGCATCTCGGCGGAATTCAGTATCTTTTCCTGCGGGGCATGGGAGCGGAAAAACCGGTTGGTAGGGCTGTGTTTTCAGAGCTTCCTTCGCCTGAGCTGATCAGGGAGCTTGATTATTGTCTGACTAACAGATAATTGATAATTGAGAATTGATAATTAGAAAGAGTGTATTTGAATAACTGCAGACCTCGTAAACGCCCTATAAAATGCCCTGTTTTTGGGGACAATTTTCTTTCCTGTTTCACCGGTCTCATCTGCCGTTCTCTTAAACTGTCTGGATTTGGTAGAGACGGGTTTCAAACCCGTCTTTAATCTTAAACCGGTAACCCGGATATCTTATTATAATGATTGATCAAATACTGGCACGGGCAAGAGAGGATAACCTGGTTCGGGCAATTGATTTTCATATCGGCATGTTCATGGAAAAACTCCATGCCCAAGCCACCGACAAGCTCTGTCCAGAGCTTCGTCTTGCCGCCACTTTGACCAGTATGGCGGTGGGCGGAGGCCATGTCTGCCTGCCGCTTGAATATGGAGTAAAGGTATTACCGGCTGTGGCTGATTTACTTCCTCCCCTGCAGAAATGGCGTAAAAAACTTTTGGCCACCCGTCTGGTTGGTCATCCCGGTGAGGATACCCCCCTGATTCTTGATGAGAAAAATCGGCTCTATTTTTATAGATATTATCAATATGAGGAAATCATTGCCAGCAGCCTTGCCCGACGGGCCGCAAAAAATCTGCAATATGATGCTAAACGGGCAGCAAACCTGTTATCGTCTCTTTTTCCCGATTCAGGGCCGGAGGATGATCAAAAAAATGCAGTGACCCTGGCCTTGCAAAAACCGCTGGTGATTATCTCCGGTGGACCGGGAACCGGCAAGACCCATACCGTTGCCCGTATTTTAGCTGCAATTCTGGCATTAAATAATACAGATGATCAAGGTAAAGATGATAAACCGCTGAGAATTGCTCTAACTGCTCCTACGGGTAAGGCCGCTGCCCGGTTGGAAGAATCAATCCGTAAGGCAAAGGATACCATTGCCTCTAACATAAGTGCTAAAGAGCTGATCCCTGAAAAGGCCCAAACCCTGCACCGGTTATTAGGATATCAGCCGGTAAGGGCAGAATTTAAATATCATAAGGGCAATCTTCTCCACCTTGATCTGGTGGTTCTTGACGAAGCCTCGATGATAGATATGTCTTTAATGGCAGCCCTGGTTGAAGCCCTGCCGGAGAAAACCAGGATCATTCTTCTTGGTGATCGTAATCAGTTGACCTCGGTTGAGGCTGGTAATCTTTTTTCCGATCTTTGTTTTGCCGGAGGGCAAAGAACCGAGAATAAAGATCAAAGATCAGAGATCAGGATTCAGGGTTCAGAGGCTGCGGGAGCGGGAGTGGATGGCATGACCAGTCAAAGTCATACAGTACCGATTCTGTCGCATTTATTGGAAAACACGGTTGTTAATCTTGGCAAGAGTTATCGTTTTCATGAAAGCTCAGGCATAAGTCTGCTGGCAAAAGCTGTCAATGACGGGGATCCGGACAGGGCTGAACATATCCTTGGGCTTAATTTTGCTGATCTTGATTACCACTCTTTTACCGACTTCAGGCAGGAGAGACAATGGCTGATGGATCAGATGGCAAATGGATACGCCGCCATGGCCGGAGCATCTTCCCTCTCTGACGGATTTGCATATATGGAGAGGTTTCGTATTATTTGTGCGGTGCGTCGGGGCAGCAATGGCACGGAAGAGATAAACCGACTTGCTGAACAGAGCCTGCATAAAAGAGAAAGAGGATACTTACCGGCACGGGCCGGATTGTATATGGGCAAACCGATTATTATTCGTAAAAATCATTATGGCTTACAGCTTTTTAACGGTGATACGGGGCTGCTCTGGCGGGATGAATCCGGGCAGCTCATGGCCTGGTTTAAACGAAAAGATAATAGTTTTTTTCAGGTAACTCCAGCCAGACTACCGGCATATGACCCCGGCTTTGCGATCACCATCCATCAATCCCAGGGTTCTGAATTTGCCGAGGTACTGCTTATTATGCCCGCAGATGATAACCGGGTTTTGAGCCGTGAACTTTTTTATACTGGTATCACCCGGGCTCGAAATAAGTTGCTTCTTTTTTCCCGCCGTAATATTTTGTTTAAGGCAATTAATAGATGTAGTGTACGATATTCAGGTCTTACGGATATGATCTCAGCTCATGGAGGATGGGATAAGTAGCCTGATTTAATGTCATAACATGCACCAAATAGACTTGCAGTCAATAATTTGTTGTAGCAGTGAAGCGGTGACAGTTTATATAGATATTGTAATTGCAGATTACAGGTTGCAGAGAAAAAAGTTAGCTGTTGGATAAAAAACATTTGACTTTTGTTTCGTTATGCCGTATTTTTTTAGATAAATAGTTTATTAATCAATAAAATTCTACCAACAAAATATTATGCGTTCTAAAGACCAGTTAACAGCCAGTCAGGAAGATTATTTAGAGGCAATTTACCATATTTCCGAGAAAAAGATGGCAGCGAGAGCAAAAGATATCTCGGTGTATCTTGATGTGCGGGCCTCCTCAGTCACCGGGGCTTTACGAACTCTGGGCAAGCTGGGGCTGGTAAATTATGCACCCTATGATTTAATCACCCTTACCAAAGAGGGAAAAGTAGTCGCTAAGGAAATTGTTCGTTGCCATAGGGCCTTGGAAAGATTTCTGGTAAATGTTCTTGGAGTTGAAGCTAAGGAGGCTGATGAAGCTGCCTGTCGCATGGAACATGCCGTACCCAAGGCAATTGTTGATCGCCTGGTTCAGTACGCAGAGTATATCGAAGACTGTCCCAGTAGTGCAGTCACTTGGGAATCAGGTTTTGGATATTACTGTAAGCATGGTTGTGTTGAAGAGTGCCGTCATCCTGAGACGGGGGAGGCTGAGGGTAAAGAATAACGCCCTTGGCTTTCTTTTTTTGATATTTTGTAAGCGTTCAGGTAGAGCAACAAATATGAGGAACAGGGTTTTTTCTTCAAAAAGGCTTCTACTGCCGTTGAACATAGTCCTCGGCATTGCCTTGATAATAGGCACTCTTGTGGTCGCAAGAGATGCCCTGACTCTGGTCTTAAGCCCAATCGAAACAAAAGACCAGACTTCTTCCTGATGGCATTACATTCACAATCCATCTTTGTCTCTCCGTCCTGTTTCCTGATTATTTCAGGGCAGAGAGGAATTACTTCTTTAAAATCAGGGTGCACAATGGCCGCACCCACAGCCTGAAGGTAATAGGTGATTTTCCCTGTCTTTTTGTTGACCTTTTCCATGCATGCATCGGAATAGAGGGTGTTGGAAGAAAAATAACCGGTGCCATCAAGGTTGAGCAAATAACAATTTTCCATAAGACCATCGGCTCTAATGCCTTGCCCCGCTGTAATGCCCTGAATGCATCTTTAAACAATGGTCTGAGATTGTTGGGGTCAACATTATCTAAAATCTCACGCATTGAGGTATCACACGGGATACTGTCCATATCGTAAATAGTCATAAGATTCTTTGGAGCAACAATCCTCCGCTCGTCAAAGGCCAGCAAGGAAGGATCTTTGAGAGAAAACATGGCAAATCCTGCCATGAGGGTATCACCCAGAGAATGCTGAACATTACCGGGTCTGTGATCATCAATTTTTCCAAAACCGATCTTCATGGTAGAGAACAAAGCATCGGCACTTAAATGTTGGCACAGTTTAATTTTATCCTTGTGGATGCTGTCTCTTTTGTGTGTTCTTACGATGATTCTAATTGGGTTTGACATGATTGACTCCTTGTAAGTTGTTGTTTTTTCTTACAAAGAGACAGGAAACCATTAACTCGTTGATATGTCAATCAAAAACTAAAGTTTATCCGTTTTTTCTCAAAATGTTTACGAAATCAATTTTAACAAATCACGCTATTGCTGAAAATACATCTTTCTAATATCTGTAATTTCTGTCATTTTGAGCATCCTTTAATAATCTCCCTGTGATGAATTTTAACCCCATTCACAGGATATTAATGAGTCCCAAAACCTTCAACTTTTATATTGCAAAACTGGGGAATTTCACATTGCAATAGTGGGGAATTCCGGATTGCAACTTTGGGGATTTCTATTATGCACAAAACACTTTGGCATAATGGAGCCTCCATAAACTTTCATCAAGGAGAAGCCGTCCGATCAGCACAAGCAACAAAAATCAACAGTCATGAAATGGCAGAGCCATATCAAGGCTCTGCCAGATAGTGGACTGGGGAAGGGGTCAAGTCTCATCTTGACTATAGCAAGCGGGATCGAGCCAAGCTAAAAAAGGGGTCGGGTCTACCCTTGACCTTTATGGGGATATCCCTGAGCTTGGCATTATGTCATGAATTGTGATATAAACGGAGAAAATATTTATTGTTTTGTAATACCGGAAAGGACTCGTTTTTACTGATCAACTTATCGAAAGTCAACGGCAGACTTGACCCCTTACCTTTAATGTGCCTTTTTCCGTGATAGTCGCCCCCTTCACGGAGGCGTGGATTGAAACAATTTTCCATTATGATCGATCCTCTGATATAGAGGCAAAAGTAGAATGACCATGGCCGAAATTTTCCACAACTACCTTGAACCAGCTTATAGCTGATTTTCTTGATAACATTTCACCAATCTTAAGACATATAACCTCCACTGGTTCCGGCACGCCTATGGAGTCAGGCAACGATTGTTCCACCATACTGACAAGTTCTTCTATCCAGATGAAATGATGAAATCGAACAACCACTCGTGCCTGCCCCCAACGGCCAAGTGAACGGGAATGTCCATCTATGCAAATCTTTTCATGGGAAATTATTATTGGAATAATAACTTCCAGCACCAGATCGTCTCTTTTTTTTAAAGAGCCATGAATACGGCACTGGTAATGCTTGCTGCCTATACTATCGTCTTTGATATTCTCCTGAAGAAAATAAGGGAATGCGATTTCAAGATGAGCTGATTCTGCTTCAAGCTTCTCCTTCATCTCCTGGAGGATTAAGCTAAAGGCTCGGAGATTAAGACCGTTGTGAAACCGGTTAAGAATCTCAACAAACCGGCTCATGTGGGTACCCTTGAAATTATGCGGCAGGTTAACATACATGTTTACCCTCGCCACGGTTTGTTGCAGTTTTTTTTCCCGGTCAAGTACAGTTAGCGGATAAGAAATATTTTTAACACCAACTTTACGGATGGGGATACGACGATCATCACGCCGATTTTGAATATCTTTCATTATTAAGTCAGGCAAAAAAAAGATATGATTTGCAATATTGTGACTTTATCCTGTTCAGTCACCACCAAGATATTTGCGGACAGTGCTTTTAAGTTCATCCATATTAGCTGATTTAACAATGTAATCTTCGGAGGCCCAGGTGCCGAAATCCTGTTTAAACTCCTGGTAGGCACTACATAGGATGACTGGCAACTCTGAATTTATTTCCTTCATTTGCCGCAATACCTCTATCCCGCTCATGCCAGGCATGTTTATGTCCAGAATAACCAGATCCGGTGTTACCGCCTTGAATTTTTCCAGTGCTTCTTCGCCATTCATGGCAGATTCGACCCGGTATCCTTCACTTTCAAACTCTTCACGATAGAGAAGTTGAATTCCTTCCTCGTCATCGACAAGTAATATTTTTTTTTCAGTCATGGGTTTATCTCCTTGGGATAATACTGGCAACTCTTCTCATTACCATAAGGATTTGGCAATACATCATTCAAGATTGTTTGGTGGATAAGGCTCATCGCCACTTTACTGTTAGAATCAGTTCTTTCACCCTTGCACTGCTGCAAATCAATACCCTTGACTACCTCGTTTACAAAGGGCAGGATTAAATTTTTACCTCTTGCAGATATTTACAACTCTCTTCGGGCGGTATTGGGTTTATATAAAAACCAGTCCCCCACTCAAAACCTGCTATACTGGTAAGTTTTGGAACTATTTCAAAATGCCAGTGATAATGGTTAAGAGGTTCTGAGCGAAGAGGCTGGGTATGGAGAACAAAGTTATATGGAACTCCGGGGATGCAAGTATCAAGGCGACGAAGAGTTTCCGAGAAAATATCAGTCAACCTTGCCAAGGCATGATCGTCAATGTCCATATAGGACGAGTTATGTTTTCTTGGAATAATCCACATTTCAAAAGGTGTTCTCGGGGCAAACGGCATCAAGGTGATAAAATCATCATTGCTACATAATACTCTTACATCCTGTTGAATTTCCTGGCGGATAATATCACAGAAAATACATCGATTTTTATAATTATAATAAGATAATGTACCGGCAAGTTCCGATGTAATCATACGGGGCAGAATAGGTAGAGCAACTAATTGAGAATGGGTGTGTTCAAGAGAGGCACCAGCTGCCCGACCAAAATTTTTAAAAATCATCACATATTGAAAGCGAGGATCCTTACCAAGATCATAAATACGATCTCTAAATGCCCGAAAGGTTAACTTCATCTGTTCATGAGGCAGATAAGTAAAGATATCTTCATGATGCGGACTCTCAATGATAACCTCATGAGCACCTATACCGTTCATGCGATCATATAAACCTTCTCCCCGCTTGTCAAGCTCACCTTCAATGACCAAAGCCGGATACTTGTTCGGTACCACCCTGAGCGACCACTCTGAAGAATTATCATGTATACCAGATTGGCGACCATAAACAAGTACTTCGTTGGGGGTCGTCAGCTCATTGCCGGCACAAAGAGGACAGAAACCACCTTTTGTCTCGCTCTGGTCAACGATAAAATCAGTGGGTCTTTTGCTACGCTCCTCAGCGATTATTATCCATCGATTAAGGATTGGATCTTTGCGTAATTCCGGCATAATTTATACTCGCCCCTGCTCTTTTTCCTGATGTTCCTGTATCGTTTTGCAGTCAATGCAAAGCTCTGCCATTGGTCGAGCCTCTAACCTATGCAGAGAAATCTTTTCTCCGCATGCGTGACAGATACCAAAAAAACCTTCCTCGATCCGGGCAAGTGCCTCATTGATTTTTGCCATGAGTTTCTGCTCCCGATCGCGAAGACGCAACTCAAAGTTCCGATCTGACTCTATGGTTGCCCGGTCATTGGGATCAGGAATATTATCCGGCTGTTTATTCATTTCAGTTAAAGTCTGCTCGACATCATCATAGATATTTTTCTTTATGACTTCAAGCGATTCCTTAAATTTTTCCAGATCATGTTTGTCCATTTTTTTCTCCATCAACAAGCTTATGCATTTAGAACCTGCATTTACAAATTTATGCTCCAACCTTCAGACCTTTTTTCGGCTATAATCACCACTCTTACCCCCTTGTTTTTGCAAGAGACAAATCTTCCTGATAACCATCCCTTTATCTACAGCCTTGCACATATCGTAAATAGTTAGTGCAGCAATTGAAACAGCGATCAATGCTTCCATTTCAACTCCGGTTTTACCAGTTATGGAGACCTTTGCTTCAATATGTATGGTATCATTCTCATCAAGACAATGGAAAAAAATATCAATGCCGGTAACAGCCAGGGGATGACAGAGTGGAATGAGCTGATCAACTTTTTTTGCTGCCATAATTCCGGCAATCCTGGCAACCCCAAGAACATCGCCTTTTTTCATGGAACCAGCCTTAACCATAGAGTATGCCTCTTTAGACATACTGACAAAGCCTTCAGCTACAGCGAGACGGACAGTTTCGTTTTTTTCTGAGACATTCACCATGCGGGCGTTTCCTTCCTCATCAAAATGGGTGAATACCGGTTTGTCTGTCATTTAGGTCGATCCTCTCTCGCTACCTTTTTTTGAAAACGCCCTGTTTTTTGGGACAATTTTTTACCGCTTTCTCTGTCCCCTGACAATCAAGCCCTTTTGATAATTATCAATTATCACTTACCGCCGATGGCTGAAAAGTCGGGCAAAAAATCCTTCTTCTTCCTCTTCGTCAATATCGTCAAATGTACGCAATAATTCTTTTTGCTGTTTGGAAAGATTTGTCGGGGTCTGAACCATAATTTCAGCTACCATATCCCCTTTGGCCCGACTTCTCAAACTAACAATACCTTTTTCTTTAAGGATAAATCTCTTACCGCTCTGGGTTCCGGCCGGAATTTTTAATAATGCAGAATCCTCAATGGTGGGCACTTCAATTTCACAGCCAAGAGCTGCTTTAACCATGGAAACTGGACATTGAAGATAAATAGTTTGACCATCCCGCTGGAAAAATTCATGGGGCTTAACATGGATTACCACATATAAATCACCGGAACGACCGCCACGACGACCTCCTTCTCCTTCATCAGAAAGACGCATCCTCGAACCAGTATCAACTCCAGCCGGAATTTTTATGCTTACTTTTTTACTTTTATTAGCTAACCCTTCTCCGTTACAGTCAGTACAAGGTTCAGCAATGACCTGACCGCGGCCGTGACACTGGGGGCAGGTTGAACTGATCTGAAAAAAACCCTGAGAGCGGAGCACCTGACCACGACCCCGGCAGGCAGAGCAGACCTGCGGTTTGCAACCGGGGCGGGAACCGCTCCCCTCACATGTCCAGCAGGTTTCTTTTTTGCTTATCTCAACTTCTTTTTCAATTCCATGAACAGCATCCATAAAAGAAATTTCAAGATCATAGCGCAGGTCATCGCCCTGGACGGGACCATTGGGGTCTCGTTGGCGACCATTGCCAAATCCAAACAGATCTCCAAAGACATCACCCATATGAGAGAAAATATCTTCGGCAGAACTAGGACCGTTATAGCCGCTGTTTTTCAGGCCTTCATGACCATACCTGTCATAAAGCTGTTTTTTTCGGGAATCGCTGAGAACTTCATAGGCCTCCGCAGCCTCTTTAAAGAGAGTTTCCGCCTTGTCATCATCAGGGTTACGGTCGGGGTGGTATTTCATTGCCAGTTTGCGATAGGTTTTTTTAATAACCTCTGTACTTGCATCCCGGGAAACCCCAAGGGTTTCATAATAACATATGTTCATAATTCTTAAATCAAAGTTATTCCAGATTAGATTTTTTGTTTTTATAGCTGTTCAATACATAACATTCAGCGAGATGAACAAACTCCCATAATCTTGGGCTGTAACTATTCAGATGTGCTTCACGGAGTCTCGTTCCTCGCTTACCTATTCGTTCATTTCGGAGTCTCGTACCTCGCTTACCTGAGCTTTGAAGCGTACTAATGTTACTCAAGAAGCTCAGGTAAGCGAGGAACGAGACTCCGAAATGGGCGGAGATGGAGTGCAGCTGAATAGTTACCAAAAAATTAATGATTAAAAAATACCCAAATCACTATGTTGTCGAATAATTATACACCAGAGGTTTGCTTAGCTTCATCTATTTTTCTTTGTTTCGGCAGGTCATAAATATTGTCAAATGAGACTTTACCAGCAGCAATTTCCCGGAGGGTCATAACTATTTCCCTATTTTTTCCGCTAACCAAAAAAGGCTCTCCCTTGCGATGCTGACGAACTCTTTCAATGGTGAGGTGAACCAAGGCAAACCTATTATGATTTCCTATTTTTTCCAAGCAATCTTCAACTGTAATTCGAGCCATTTTATTCTCCTTGAAATGTCAGCAATACCATTGCTGTGATGAATTAATGAGAATGTAATAATCTTGTTATTGTTCAAAGGGGTTCCGCAAAAGCATTGTTTCTTCCCGGTCGGGTCCAACAGAGATGATGATTGGTGGAATACCGGAAATATCTTCTATGCGGTGAATATAATCTCTGGCTGCCTGAGGCAGTTCTTGAAAATGACGAATCTCTGTGATTTCTTCCTGCCAACCTGGCATAGTCTCATAGATAGGTTTTATCAATGATGTTTTACGGATATTACCGGGCATACAAGTATACTCTTCTTTTCCCACCGTATATTTGCCGGCAATTTTTATCTCAGGCTGTCCGGAGAGAACATCAAGCTTGGTGATGGCAAGACCAGTCAAGCCGTTTAATCTAACCGCATCATTGCCAATAACCATATCCAACCAGCCACAACGACGACGACGACCAGTGGTGGCCCCGATCTCTCCACCTTTCTCCTGTAACTCATCGCCGATTTTATCCCCTTCCGGCAGTTCTGTAGGAAATGGTCCTTCACCAACCCTTGTTGTATAAGCCTTGAGGATGCCGATCACCTCATTGATATGGGCAGGACCAAATCCGGTACCAATGCAGGCATTACCGGCAATGGTGTTAGAAGAAGTTACAAACGGATAGGTACCATGATCTATATCAAGCTGTGTCCCCTGAGCACCTTCAAAAAGAATGTTTTTGCCAGCACGCCGGGCAGTATCCAGTTCAAGGGAGACATTACCTATAAAGGGTGATAATCTTTCGGCATACTTTTCAAATTCTTCCTGTACAGAATCGAATGATGCAGGGTCAGCCCCAAATTGTTTGGTAAGGTAAAAGTTCTTTTCCTCAATATTGGCTTGTAATTGATCAAGAAACTGGGATTGATCGAGAAGAGCTCCAGCTTTGATGCCAACCCTGCCAATTTTATCCATATAGCATGGTCCAATCCCACGACCGGTTGTCCCAATTTTTTTCCCTTTAGCAAGAGATTCTTCACGAGCCTGATCAAGCATACAGTGGTAAGGCATGATGAGATGGGCATTTTCACTGATCAGCATTCTCTCAGGGGTAACTTTCATCCCCCTGGCATCCAGCTTGTCAATCTCTTCAAGTAGAACACCGGGATCAATAATGACCCCATTACCTATCATACAGATTTTATCTTCATACAGAATCCCGGAAGGTATAATGTGAAAAATATATTTTTCCCCATCAACAATCAGGGTATGTCCTGCATTATTGCCACCCTGAAACCGGACAATATAGTCTGTGTAACGAGTCAGCAGGTCAACAATTTTCCCCTTACCTTCATCACCCCACTGGGCACCAACCACTACTACGCTGGCCATTTATAACTCCTGTTAATGGGTAAATATAGAGTAGCAAAAATATGCTCAACCAACTCCAGTAAGCAAGGAACGCTACTCCGTATGAACGGATATAAGGCTCCATCCAAATATTTACAGTCCTTGATTATGATTTTTTTTGAACCAGGATACTTATATTGCTAAATATTAAACTATAAGTACTCTCGGCATGAAAAGCCATTTTTTTTTTCGTAGTTAGGAAAAAGTTTCTAAAAATTGTTACTGATAAATATTTAGACAAGAGAGTTATACCTATGAAACAAAATGTCTCAGAGACATAAAATCTGCAATTCTGAACACACACTACAGGTTTCCGGATATTCCGTGCCAAAACAGCCAGGGCGACATGCATTTAAAACTGTAAAAAAATGCGGGATTTAGGTGTTACAGACATTGTAAAATCAGCATACTGAAATTAAACTATAGGTGTGAGACCAGCGAAGAAGTAAAGATAATTGTCCACCAAACAGGACATTTTCATACCTGAATTGAGCGATTTTATGACGCAGATAGGTGCTGATATCTTGTGTGCCAAGTCTTCTAAGAAAACCGCCGGAATATCCGTTGGTATGTTGAGAATTTTCGGGCAGCCTTGGCGTGCAAGAGATCAGTGCAGGTCAAGTTAAAAAATCGCTCAACTTAGGTTATAGGTAGTTTGCGATGTCTATTTCAAGTTCCCGACTCCGGGTTCATGATTGAGTACTCGTTCATCTCATTTCTAATGTCTGACCATAACCATCAGGCAGCCGGTTTCCATTCTTTAAGAAACGCTGGCAGATGACCGGCCTCCCTGGGTCCTATGGTGATTGTCCAGTCAGGAAGTTCTTCCTCAAGCTCACCCTGAATAGTTGCCAAATATCCGGGAATAATAAGATGCCGGTGTTTTACCTTATCTTCAATCCCGCTTTTCTTGACAAACTGCCCAATCAGATCAGCACCAAACTTACCGGCCGCCCAGGCGGTCAGTACAGACAGACCTTCCGTATCCTTGATTAACAGCCAGCTCGGCACCTTGGAACCTTCAACCTCACCGGAAACAATAAAATAGGTGAGCGAGAAGTTACAGGTAATAATAACCGGTGAATTTTCATCCGGACCAGTGATTGGATAAATATCCTCCTGCACCACCATGGGTCGCTGGGGGTCGGTGAAAATATTCAGTTGTTCAAGGAGCAGAGGAAAGAGTATATCGCCCTGAATATCCGATAAAACAACTATACCTGCATATTTTGCCATTAATACTGAGGCGATCATGGCCTCAAGCATCAGGTCATCAGTCATCTCGCAGGGGAAGGTGATGGTCGGCAGACCAAGGGGTTTAGACTTTTCCTTAATCGCCGCACGCCGGGCAACAACACTATCCTCATGGGCAGCCCGGATGGTTCTCGCTCCGGTATCAATAACCATATCCTTAATCCCGTCGGCAATAAGTTTACCTGAGACTGCAACCAAATCATTCAGATCCTTGCCTCTGACCCCAACTGGTAAGTTAAGCTCTTTTGCCAGGACCGCAAATTCATCAGCATTCTCAGCAGTAGCTCCGTACAACAGGGGCCGGCAATCACCACAGGCAGCAGCCGCAGATTTGAGATTGTCTATACTTTCCGACATGAGAATCAAAGCCGCTTTCGGTGCTTTTGCCATTATTTTTTCAGTAAGTGCGGTAAAAGAACCACCATCGCCATTGTCCTGGATGGCGATCAGGTTTGCCCGCATATGAACGCCAACCCGTTCATACTCCATGGCATTGAAGCGTTCTATTTTGCCGTCAATGACCGCTTCATCTTCATTAGAAGAGATCAGAATTGCTATACCGGTCGGATTCTCAAATCGTTTTTCATGACGGAAAAGACAGGTCTCACCACCAGAGGTAAACTCCCGATCACCGGAACCTATCTTGATGGTTCTAATCGGCGGGGCTGAAGCCTCACTAATGGTTGCCTTGGCCTCATCACTGACATAGGGGCAGGTTTCTACTTCGACCTGACCAGCAGCCACTTTCATGGCAAAGGCAAGGCAGGTGGGGATATTGCATTCTCCACAGTTCGTCTTGGGCAGCATTTTAAGAATCTGAATACCGGTTAATGCCATTACCTCTTTCCTCCGTTCAAATTAGCACCCTTCGGGCAGGCTTTTAGTCTGTTAATAATTAATTGTAAAGTTAACGACATCAACTGATGATATCGCACCACGCGTGACACATAACCATGATGATACAATTGCCCGAAAATGAAAATTCCTATGCTATTTAATTACAGGGCAACCAACAGGTGGGTTTTGCCCCTACCCCATGCTGGATTCCATCTCAAGGCATGGATGCCCTTTTTCTTTCAGAAACTCCATGATCTCTTCTTCGGTTGTTCCCTGCTCTTCGGTGGCGATCATGTCAAACAGCTCAGGCATACCAATATCCGCACAGACCTCTTTTAATTTATCAGCGATTTCATCTTTCATTATCTTGGGTAGCCAAACCACCCGCTTAATTCCGCCTTCTGCCTTGAACAGTTTTTTACTGGTCATATAATGTTTGGAAACCCCCATAAACCCCGGAGTCTGCATACCACCACCTGCCATACCTGCCAGAGTGGTAAACTTCATCCCGGATGGAGTCATTCCCATGTAATCACGATTCACCACCATGATCCCGTTACACTGGGGCAGCATTGCGGCAATGGCCTCAAAACAGCCGCAGGCAGTCATGGGGTTGTTCATCAATGAATAGCAGCTTACCTCGCTGACTGCTCCCCGGGAAGCCTGGGCAATAAACTCGTTAATACCGGTATAATAACCGTTTTCTTCATCAAAACATTCGCCTTTATTTATGGGCTGGTTGGGACCGGTGGGATTTATCTGATAAGAGGCTTTGCCGTCAAGCCAGTTATAGGCTCCACACATCCCTATCCGCTCCGGGGTGATAACACAGACATGACTGGGAGCAAAAGATTGGCATAGAGTACAAGAATAAAAAACATCCTCAGTCTCGTCAGTCATGGCACCAAGACGAAGGTCCCTGCCATAATAGACCCCTTTTGCAAGTTCCACGACCTGATCAACCTGTTCCTGTTTGGTATAGATTTTAACCTGTACCTTATCGAGAATAGCACCAAACTCCTGGTGAAGCTTACCATGAAGAACCACGCCAATATGCTTAAAAGAAAAACCTTTTTCCACAGCAGCCTTACCAATCCTGACCCACATGATATTTCGTTGACCAATATGCATGATTCCTTGAACATAATTAATCAAATGATGGAACTGTCTCTCTAAGATAGGCTCAAAATCAGACTGCATTTCCCGACCGGCAACTTCAACAAGAATGCCTATGGGAAGGTTCTGCCCCTCTTCAATATCAGCTATATCAGGCCCTTCAAGGATTACAGAACCGTCCTCAATTTCACTCATATCCTTGGAGACAAGAACCTCAACCCCGGTTGTTCGACCGCCGCCGCATTCCATGTAAAGGTCATCCTTACGGATTCTCTCACCTTCAAAGGCCGGCCCAAATGACATGGGAATATCAATCTTGCTGACGGTTACCTTTAATCCCCGTACCTCAATGGCTTTCTGGACAATTTCATCATGGGGAATCTGGGAAACAACATGTTCATAGGTGCATATTCCGGTGGGACGAATTTCAGGAATATCATAATCGGAAATAGTCGGGAAGCCCCAGTTGATTGCCCCGGCTGCATTGGCATACCATTCATCCGAGACAGGCCCGAACACCATGACAAAGGCATAGGTACGGTCTTTATTGTATAAAAGATTACCCTGAAAATCGCCGGGTTTAATGGCGCCAAAAGCCATGGCTATCCGACAGGCAAAGCCAATTGAAAAGACAACTGAAGTGTATGATTTACCAAAAGGAACCAGCCTGGTTCCCCAACCCACCTGCACATCATTTTCCTTCAGCAACTCAGCCATGTTTTTTCCTTCTGACTGCTCATGCATAAAGATATAGAGGTTTTTTTCCTGCAACTCTATGGCAATCCTGGAAGCAACCTCTTTATCCTTCGGTGCACCAACAATGGCGGCAAACCCGGGGGCAGTACCATCAACAAATTCAACCCCTCTTTTTCTGAAGATGACATCATCAGCAGCCCCAAGCCATAAATTATCTTCGGTTGGCTCTTCAGTTTTTGTATAAAAATCAGGTTCATTCAAATATCTGATTGCTTCATACATCTCTTCAGCAAAATAAGTGGCCATACCCGCATCAAGGGCAGGGGCAAGATATGGAAGCCAGACATCTTCTGTAACATCAGGAGGAAGCAGACCGCGACATTCCAGAAAGATATCTTTCATATCACCAAGCTTTTCCACTTTGAAACCTAACATGGAATAAATAATCGGCAGATAATAGGCGGTATGCGGAAAAGAAACCTCATGTTCAGGTCCATATTTTTTCAAGGCCTCCTCAAAACTTTCCTCGGCCATGTCTATGATTTTCCTGGCACCACGAATCGCTGCGGAACAGATGATCTTCGACATTGAATTAGCTCCTATATAAAAGAGAGAAAATCTATCCTGAAAAAGAAAACAGTATCAGGACATAAACAGCATTATAACCAACCTTTTTCCTCGAAACCCAATCAATCCATCAAGCCATTTATTAAGGATTTGGCAAGGTTAATAGCTTTGGGATGACGCATGATCAACAACTCACCACCGGCAACCATCATACAGGAAGCAGTGATAGCCTCCATCATAATTCCCCGAGTTTCCTGGTCACCAAGCAATGCATCGCTCTCAAGATGTACTTCCTTGCTCTTCCAGACTTCACGGCCTAAGTTACAGATTACCGGTACCTGCAGTTTTTCATCTTTCTGGGTCAAAGCAGCAATTCGCACTCGTTCCATAACCGAATAAGTATATTCAATCCCATAACCAAGAGCACCAACTGACGGGTCCATTAGTACTTTATCAAGAGAAACACCAAGGTTCTCAAGAAGAATATTAAGCTGTTTGGCAAGGTTGACATCAATGGGAGATGCTGGCACCATGGTGTGCTGAAAGGCCATGGCTGTTGCCCCCACAGTTTTATAATTAGCATCCTCAAGAGGCGCAAGGCAGACCTTTTTATCGCCAATCAATGAGGTAATTTCCCTTAAGGTTTCGGTATCTTTCTCATTATTACCACAGCCCCAGATGATTATTGGCACATCCACAGCCTCAACCACAGCCGCCGCATCCTTTGCCGCATCAGCAGCAGACCTATCAGCTCCATTAGGGTCAGTACCAACAAGATAGATATTTATGGCATCAGCCTTATACTCATTTACACATTTCTGGGCCCAGGCAACCGGATTGTCCATAACATCATCAAAATATTTGGTCAGAGTCGGCGGCCAATTATCGGGTCTGATATCCAGAACCTCCATGGCGATCCTGGGTTTATTGGGCATCTTCCCCTCAAAGAGGTGAAAAGGGAGAACCTCTTCCCCGCCAACTATAATTTCATTATCACCATTGCCTAACACCACCTCACGAATAGCCCCTGAATACGCCTGGCTATACGAGGAAGCAGAAATTTTCCCGACCCGTTCCTGAAAAGGAACCTCTTCGGTTTTCAGAAGAGCCACCTCCAACCCTGCCAAGGCAACGCTCTCAACCTCTGATTTGGCTTGTTTATCAGCTTCGGTCTCTGCTTCGACCTCTGCTTTTGCCCGGGCTTCAACATCTGCCTTTGCCGCAGCTTCAACTTTTGCTTGGGCTTCAACCTCAGCCTTGTCCTTGGCATCTGCTTCGGCCCTGAGCTTTGCCTCATCTTCGGCTTTAGCCTTTTTTTCAGCCAATTCTGCTTCCCTTTTCAGCTCGGCTTTGGCTGCTGCTTCTGCTTTAGCCTTTGCCTCCGCAGCGACCTTGGCTTGCACTGCCTGCTCCGATTGCTCTATAGTCGGAGCAGGAGCAGTTTTATGTACCGGAGATGAAGGTCTTGGTTCTTCGATCTGGCCGGTAACACTTGAGGCAACTGAAACGGGTGTATCAGCAAAGTCTGGAGCTTTTTTCCTTAAAATAGCTTCAGCTTCAGCAAATTTCATCAATGCAGTAAATTGGTCATTGCTCAGTCCATATGCTGCCTGTAAAGATTCAAGCCCCAATTTGACAGACTCCAACGCCATCAGGCGTTCCTGTTCATTCATTGCATGTTCTCCCGCATCACTCTCAACAGCAGCAACTCTCTGAGCTGTGCCGACCTTTTCTATGTTTTCCTGTTCTTCAGCAGCCTGATTACGAATGGCTTCTGCTTCGGTCCTTGCCTGTTTAATAATTGCTTTTGCCTCTTCCCGTGCCTTATCAAGCAATTCATCAGATGCTTTGTCTGCAGAGTCAGCAGGCATATCATCACTGGGCAGTGCATGAACAACAATTTTTTCAACTTCAACTTCGACAGGCTCTAAAGCAGTTTTCGGCTCTTCCATAACTCCAGGTCTGGGTAGCAGACCTGCCTTTTCGCAGATTTCAGCAACCGCCTCCTCCCACTCGATGGCCATAATATGAACACCGGCGACCCCTTTAATCTCTTTAACCTGATTGATGATATCAACGCAGATTTGAATTCCTTCGGCCTGTGGACTATCTGCCCCCTTCATACGCTGTATGATTTCATCGGTTACATCCATACCAGGGACAAATTTCTTCATGTACCTTGCCATGCCCAGCGATTTAGGCGGCGTCACCCCGGCAAGGATATAAACTTTTTCATCCAAACCCAGGTCCCTGCACATCTCCATGAATTTGGCAAACTTCTCTACATTATAAATGATCTGGGTCTGAATAAAGTCAGCTCCCATGGCCACCTTTTTCCCCAAGCGAACAGCCCTGAACTCAACCGGGTGAGCAAACGGATTGGCAGCAGCACCAAGAAAGAATTTTGGCGGTTCTCCTTTTATCTTCTCACCGCACTGGAAACATTTATCATCCCGCATGTCTCTGACCATGCCAAGCATCTGGATAGAGTCCATGTCAAAGACTCCTTTTGCTCCGGGATGATTACCAAACTTCTGATGGTCACCGGTCAGACAAAGCAGATTATTCAACCCCATGGCAGAGGCAGCCAGCAAGTCGCTCTGCATGCTGATGCGATTTCTGTCCCGACAGGTCATCTGGATAACCGGTTCAATCCCCTCTGAAAGTGCCAGGCAGCCGGCACCAATGGATGACATCCGGACAATGGCGGTCTGGCAATCGGTAATATTAACCGCATCAACATTACCTTTCAACAACCTTGCTTTTTGCCTGACAACTTCAGGGTCACTGTTTTTGGGCGGTCCCAATTCACCGGTTACAGCAAACTCACCACTGGCAAGTACCCGCTCTAAGTTACTCCCTGATTTCATCTACCCTCCCTCACCTTCATTTTTTCGGTAACCGTTCACCAGCACCTTTTTGACTGCAAATCTATACCCTTGTGGTGAAACAGTGAGCATTTTCTATCACCTGACACCTGATCCATGTCCCCGGATATTAGCAACCAGCAGACTGACGGGCTGCCTGGAGAGTATTTTTCATGAGCATAGTAATGGTCATGGGCCCTACGCCTCCTGGCACCGGAGTTATGGCGGCAGCCTTTTCCTTAACAGATTCAAAGTCAACATCACCGGCTAAGATTGCCTTACCACTCTCAGATTTACCTATCCGGTTTACTCCAACATCAATAACCACAGCCCCTTCTTTTACCTGGTCAGCCTTGATCATATTGGCAACCCCGGCGGCAACAATCAGGATATCAGCTCTTCGAGTATGAAAATCCATATCTTTTGTTCGGGTATGACAAAGGGTCACTGTTGCATTACCGCCATCCCTTTTTTGCAGCATCAGATTAGCCACCGGCTTACCGACAATGTTAGAACGACCAACCACAACCACTTCAGCACCACTGGTTTCAACACCAGACCGGGTTAACAATTCCAGAATACCATGGGGAGTGCAAGGGAGAAAACACTGCTCACCAAGCATCATCTTGCCGACATTAACAGGATGAAATCCATCGACATCCTTAACCGGATCAATGGCGTACAACACCTTGGCCTCGTTTATATGTCCGGGAAGCGGCAGTTGAACCAGAATGCCATGAATCTTTTTATCTTTGTTGCATTTATCAACCAAGGCAAGAAGGTCTTCTTCACTGGTATCAGCAGACAGGGTAATCTGTTCTGAGTGAATTCCGAGAGCATGGGCGGTTTTGTTTTTTGCGGCAACATAGGATTGAGAGGCAGGATTATCACCAACAAGAATAGTAACCAGCCCCGGCACAACATCATGATTATCTTTAAGGGCAGCTACTTCATTTTTTAACTCTTCACGAATCCCTTTGGCAACCTCTGTACCACTTATTATCTTTGCACTCATTGGCAACTCCTCGTAGATATTGGGGTTAATCAAAAAAACCTTATCACCAAGTTATATAAAACCTTAGATTAGTTCACTCAGAATCTCATGCCTCGCTTACCGGGGTCGGTAAAGCGTATATCGGCAAAACTTGAACCTGCCTCGCCACTATAGACAAGTCATTCACCATTTCACTACTACTGCAAATAAATACCCATATTAAGTGCCTACCAAAAAACAAGAAAAGGAGACAAACCTTAAAGCATATTTCATCAATAGGCAGAGTATCAATCAATCCCTTTGATAGGATATCCACGCTATCACAAAACCTTATGTTTTTCAAGTCAATTTTCAGACCATATCCACAAGATGCTATATCCTCCCGTATTTATTATATTTTCGTAACCATTTACCATATAAGCCCAAACTTCAAGCTCGCTGATATTTTCGTCCACTACCGAGTCTGCTACTCGCCGTTGCACTGCTAAGGCAACACTATATCCCATAATGAACGCTTCCGGAGCAAATTGACCAGCCTTAAACGAATTAAGCGCACTATAAAAGATGGTCGCTTTGGCATGGGAAGCTGAGTAATTGTCAGCCTTCATACACAATCACTGTATTTCTTCCCAGCTGCTACCAGCCCTGCTGCCCATTCCGGTGTTCCTGAGGCAAGAACATGAGTATACAAGGCAAGAACATTATTTTTTTGCAACCCGTCCCGTCCGCTGACAAAACCTGTACCCCGCTCCATGCTCAGGCATAATTCATCCGGTTTGCCATCCCATTGTTCCACAGTAGAGTAACGAAATTCATGTCCTTTCACCCTGGTACCGACCGGATAAAAAGGATTCTTCCGTTCTACTTTAAAAATTGAATAACCATGTGCCTGTGGTTTCTTTGCCAGACCAAACGCAACTGGAAACACACCTGCCAGAGGAAACTCCTCACCATTAACAACAAAGGAATGACCAAGAAATATCAACCCCCCACATTCAGCGTATATGGGCAGTCCTTTTTCTGCTGCTCGGCTCACTGATTCCCGGAATGTTTTGTTTTTAGCAAGGCTGCGGACACTGGTTTCCGGAAACCCACCACCAATATACAGAACTGCCAGGTCCTCCGGCAAGGCCGCATCTTCAAGGGCGTTAATCATCACCAGTTCAGCACCCAGGCTTTGCAATGCTTCAAGATTTTCTTCATAGTAAAATTGAAAGGCAGCATCTCTGACAATCCCTATTTTAATACCTGGTTTTAAAGCACGACTGATATCCCCTGTCCCCTGTCCCCTGTCCCCCGGCAAAGGGCTGGTCAGAGAGATAATTTTCTCCAGATCAAAATTATCTTCTATCAATCCGGCAAGATTATTAATAACCTGGTCAGTCGAGTCTAACTCCTGATGAGGAGTAACTCCAAGATGACGCATGGGGAAAATATCGTTTTCCATACGGGGAATAACTCCAACCACAGGCAGGCCGCTATATTTTTCCACGCTTTGCCTGACAATACTCTCATGGCGGGGAGTGGCTATCTCATTGAGAATTACCCCACATAGGCGCAGATCAGGCGACATACCCCGACAGCCTAAAACCATGGCTGCCACTGTCCGGGTGGCCTTGCTGCAGTTAACCACCAGCAACACCGGCAGATCAAGCTGAAGAGCCAATTCAGCGGTGGAGTAACCGCCATCAGCATCTACTCCGTCATAAAGTCCCCGATTCCCCTCAATAACTATGAAGTCAGCCCCTTGTCCATGCGTCTGATAAGATGCTGATATCAACTCGGCTGACATCAGATACGGATCAAGATTATAGCAGGGAATACCTGCGGCAAGGGACATCCAGCCCGCATCAATATAATCCGGACCTTTTTTAAAAGGTACCACCCGACCCATTTTTCTCAGAGCACCAATAAGGCCGACCGTTACCACGGATTTCCCCGATCCACCACTCATGCCGGCCACAATAAAAGATGATTTCAACATAATCATAATGTATAAAAGACTTGTTTTATCCTGATCAATAAACAATAATCGTAACTATTCAGCGAAATGGGCGGAGAGGTAAGCGAGGAACGAGACTCCGTGGAGTGCAGCTGAATAGTTACCAATAATCTTCTGTTTATCATAGGTTATCTTGTCTGCCTCCTATATAAACTCATAACCCAAAATCAGAAAAATGCCCCCGATTATCTCATTCATAGGCTGGCATAATGCCGGAAAAACTACTCTAATCTGCCAGGTTGTCAATACTCTCATAGAGCGCGGCTATCATGTCGGCGTGGTCAAGTCAAGTAAAGAAACCGGACTGCTCCCAGACCAGCCGGGAACAGACACTTACTCCTACAAGCAGGTCGGAGCCGATCCGGTCGCCCTCGTTTGTCCGGATAAAATGATATTCACCATCAGAACCGGCATTCATAACCTGAATACCATTGTCAGTCAATTTTACAGGGAAGTGGATATTGTCATAGGAGAAGGGTTTAAATGGGAAAAAGATATAAAAAAAATAGAAGTATCAAGGGGTGAGAGCGAACTTATAGGAGATAAAGTTGACAATATTATTGCCACTGTAACTGATAAAGACATCAGAGGCAATAATATTTTCCGCCTTGATCAAACCAAGGAACTCTCTGATTTTATTGAACAACAATTTATAAACAGCTAACTATTCGACGGTCCGGTGGTTTGGGTATTTTTTGCATAACCAAAAGAGTTGACTTAATAATTAGCTGCAACAACCTCTACCTTTTAGCCATTTCCTGCAATTTCCGAT
>CAYRGM010000004.1:25470-30873 GCA_964423765.1 uncultured Desulfobulbaceae bacterium | reverse complement strand
AAACTCAAGCAAAAAGCTGCATAAAAAAGCGACATCTTACTTGACATCTACCGCTTCTGACGTTGATATTTCGTCAGTAAGCTCGGTGACAAATTCATATCAGTTTGAAAAAATGCTGTTTAGCCGTGCGCCAAGTCGAGCCAAAAGATTGGTCAAAAGCGGTGATACGATTTTTTCAACCGTTCGTCCATATTTGAAAGCGGTTGCAACTATTCGAGACCCCGAAACCAATCTTGTCGTCTCCACAGGCTTTGCAGTGGCAAGACCTAAGCAAAATACAACTGCACGGTTTCTTGGGTATTTGTTACGCAACGAAGCATTTATAAACGAGGTTTCTGCGAATTCAGTTGGTGCCAGCTACCCCGCAATCAATGCTTCTGAGCTATTCAAAATCAAAGCACCTTGTCCAGATAGAAGCACACAAACCGCCATTGCGGGATTTTTGGATGATAAGACCGCGCGGATTGATGAGCTGGTGGGGATCAAGCGGCGGCAGATTGAATTATTGACCGAGCGCAAACAAATCCTGATCCAGAACGCCGTCACCAAAGGTCTCAACCCCAACGCCCCCATGAAAGACAGCGGCATTGACTGGATCGGCCAAATCCCGGCGCATTGGGAGGTGAAGCCTGCAAAGCATTTGTTTTTCGAGGTTGATGAACGATCGGAGAATGGCAACGAAGAATTATTGTCAGTATCTCATATGACCGGAGTAACACCAAGATCAGAGAAAACTGTTAGCATGTTTTTAGCAGCAGATTATTCTGGTTCAAAAATATGCAAAAAAGGTGATCTTGTTTTCAATATTATGTGGGCTTGGATGGGTGCTTTAGGCGTATCTGCACAGTTGGGAATAGTCAGTCCCTCCTATGCTGTTTTTAGACAGTTGAAGACTCAAACATTCAACTCTGTTTACCTTGAGATGCTGATGCAAAGTTCGGGATATATTGGACATTACAACAAAGTGTCCACAGGCCTTCATTCTTCTCGATTGAGGTTTTATTCGCACATGTTCTTAAGTATGAAAATCGGATATCCTTCCTTTGAAGAACAAGAACAAATCATAAATTTTTTAAGCAAGAAAACTGGAAATATTACTAAGTCCATTTCAGTTTTTGAAAAACAAATTGAAAAACTAAACGAATACAAAACCACCCTGATCAACGCAGCGGTAACGGGTAAGATCAAAATACCCGTCACCATACCCAACAAGGAGGCGACACCATGAGTGATCAACGCCCCTATCTTCCTAACGAATTACCCATACAAAAACTGGACTACCAGCAACTCTTTAGCGTGGTGGGTCATGCAAATGCAGAACTTGCCCGATATGATGGTTTGTTGCAGGGCATTCCCAATCCAGAAGTGATGCTCTCGCCCTTAACCACACAAGAAGCAGTATTGTCTTCAAAAATAGAAGGGACACAGGCAACGGTTGATGAGGTTTTAGAGCATGAGGCGGGGATGATTAAGGGTGGTGAAAAAGAGAAGGATATTCAGGAAATTTTAAATTATCGGCAGGCTTTAATGGTGTCGCGTGAATATCTTGAAGCGTATCCTATCAAGCTGGGCTTTATTTGCGATCTACACAAAATATTGCTCAATAGTGTACGCGGACAGGACAAAACACCCGGTGCTTTTAGAAAAGATCAAAACTGGATTGGTAAAGCAGGTTGTTCAATGGAAGAGGCGAGCTTTGTTCCGCCATCGCCTTTGGTATTAGATGAGTTCTTGCGAAAATGGGAAGCTTATATGGGTTTTGATGAGGCGGATTTTTTATTACAAACTGCCGTTGTTCATGCACAATTTGAATTACTACACCCGTTTAAAGACGGCAATGGCCGTATCGGGCGCTTGCTCATCCCGCTGTTTTTGTATCAAAAGAAGGTATTATCCAAACCGATGTTTTATTTGAGTGAGTATTTAGAAGCACACCGAGAAGAGTATTACCAACGACTCAAAGCGATATCGCAGGATGATGACTGGAATGGCTGGATACTGTTTTTTCTGAAAGCAGTAAGGGTACAAGCCAAGCAAAACAGTGTCAGGGTTCGTTCAATTATGGATTTATATGAAAAAGTTAAAATAGAAATACAAGAGATAACCCATTCTCAATACAGTGGTTATTTACTGGATGCCATTTTTTCAAAGCCTATTTTTCAAGTTTCAGATTTGGTAAAAAAACTTAACCAGGAATGCGGTATTCATGAAAAAACAACACCCGGACTCCTGAGGCAATTAAAAGAAGCTAATATTTTACAAGAGTTACGACCCTCAGCTGGTAGGCGATCCGCTATTCTTTATTTCCCTCGCTTGATCAGCAAGGCGGAAGGGAAAGAAATACAATAATGGCTTGTAGAGCATCTGGACTCCACAAAACTGCTTGTGGAGCATGTTCTGCGTTTTACGCTCCACAAACAGTTTTGTGGAGCATGGAGACTCCACAAAATAAAACCTGAATTGAGCGGTTTTATGACGCAGAGCTGCACTCCACGGAGTCTCGTTCCTCGCTTACCTCTCCGCCCATTTCGCTGAATAGTTACGATTAAACAAGGCTAATGACGACCGACCATAAGAGGTGAGTTCACCATGGTTTCAAACACAAACGAGCAGGCACTGGAAGCCTTGATTCAAAAGCATTTAACCGGCACCTGCCTGGAAGAACCGGGCAATGGTTCGGGTAATCGCACTAAAGAGCCTTTCCTCGCCTATGGTGGTGGTGGTTACACGATGGGCTTTGCCGATGATTTTAATCCACAATTTGCCGTGGATACCCGCCTGTTCTGGCAATTTCTCGAAACTACCCAGGCAGACGAGCTGGACAAGCTGCGTAAATATCCGGATTGGCAACGCAAAATACTGGAGCGTTTTGACCGGCTGATCAAAAAACACGGGCTGTTGCACCTGCTGAAAAAAGGGCTGGCGGTGGATGATGCGTTTTTTAACCTGATCTACCCGGCTCCGCTGGCAAGCTCTTCAAAATCTGTGCAGGATAATTTTGCTGCCAATATTTTCAGCGTTACCCGTCAGGTGCACTATTCCCTTGTCAACCCTGGTCAGGAAATCGACATGGTGCTGTTTGTCAACGGCATGGCATTAGTGACCCTGGAGCTGAAGAACCCGTGGACCGGCCAAAACGCACGCTACCATGGGCAAAAACAATATCGTGAGGATCGTGACACCAATCAACCCTTATTGCAATTTGGTCGCTGTCTGGTGCATATGGCGGTGGATACCGACGAGGTGTTTATGACCACCAAACTGACAGGTAAAAGCACCTTTTTCTTACCATTTAACAGGGGGCATAAGCACGGACAAGGCAACCCACCCAACCCCCATGGACATAAAACCGCCTATTTATGGCAAGAGGTGTTCACGAAAAAAAGCCTTGCCAATATCATCCAGCATTTTGTCCGCCTTGATGGTACTGCCAAAGATCCGCTTGCCAAGCGCACTCTGTTTTTCCCGCGCTATCATCAGCTCGATGTGGTGCGCCGTTTAATGGATCATGCCGCAACCCATGGTGCAGGGCAGACCTATTTGATCCAGCATTCGGCCGGTTCAGGAAAATCAAATTCGATCACCTGGGCGGCGTTCCAGTTAATCGAAATCACGATGCAGGGGCAGGAGAACCCGCTGTTTGATAGCGTGATTGTGGTGACGGATCGCCGCTTGCTCGACAAGCAGTTGCGCGAAAACATCAAGGAGTTTTCCGAGGTCAAAAACATCCTCGCACCGGTGCAAAGCTCCCGTGAATTGAAAACCGCACTTGAGGATGGCAAGAAGATCATCATCACCACTATTCAGAAATTTCCGTTCATCATCGAAGGGATTTCTGATCTGAGCGACAAGAAATTTGCGGTGATTATTGACGAGGCGCATAGCTCGCAAAGCGGCAGTGCCCATGACAATATGAACCGTGCAATGGGTAAAGAATCGGGGAGCAGGGAAGCGATCGAGGCGATGGATGCCCAGGATAAGATCATCGAGGCCATGCAGTCACGCAAAATGCGGGGCAATGCCTCCTATCTGGCGTTTACCGCCACACCAAAAAATACGACGCTTGAGAAGTTTGGTCAAAAGCAGCCCGATGGCAGTTTTATGCCGTTTCACCTGTATAGCATGAAACAGGCGATTGAAGAGGGGTTCATTCTCGATGTTCTTGCCAATTACACGACCTATAAAAGCTATTACGAGATTGAAAAGTCGATCACCGAAAACCCGGAATTTGACACCAAAAAGGCACAGAAGAAATTGCGCGCTTATGTGGAGCGTAGCCAGCAGACGATCAACACCAAAGCCGAAATCATGCTGGAACATTTTATTCCCGGTGTGGTGAATACCAAGAAGTTACGCGGCAAGGCCAAGGGCATGGTGGTAACCCAAAATATAGAAACGGCTATTCGCTATTACCAGGCGATCACGTGCCTGCTTGAAGCCCAGGGCTATCCGTTCAAGGCATTGATCGCATTTTCCGGTGACAAGAATGTGGATGGTGTCGATTATTCCGAGGCGGGTATGAACGGATTTCCAGAAATAAAAACCCGTGATAAATTTGATACGGATGAATATCGCCTGCTCATTGTTGCCAACAAGTATCTGACCGGCTTTGACCAGCCCAAACTGGCAGCCATGTATGTCGATAAAAAACTGCAGGGCGTGATGGCGGTTCAGGCACTCTCAAGGCTTAACCGCTCTGCACCAAAGCTTACGAAGAGGACCGAAGACCTGTTCTTTCTGGATTTCTTTAACAGCGTTGATGATATTAAAAACGCATTTGATCCGTTCTACACTGCCACCAGCCTGTCAGAAGCGACAGATGTGAATGTTCTGCATGAGCTGAAAGACGCTCTGGATAATGTTGGTGCCTATGACTGGCATGAGGTTGAGGATTTTGTTGCCCGCTATTTCAACAATGAGGATGCCCAAAACCTTAGCCCGATCATTGATATCGCGGCAAGCCGGTTTAGTGACGAACTGGAGCTTGAAAATGATGATAAGATCGATTTCAAGATCAAAGCCAAGC
Source organism: uncultured Desulfobulbaceae bacterium (assembly GCA_964423765.1). Taxonomy (GTDB): domain Bacteria; phylum Desulfobacterota; class Desulfobulbia; order Desulfobulbales; family Desulfobulbaceae; genus DRLX01. The sequence continues at coordinate 25,847 of CAYRGM010000004.1, read as the reverse complement.
AGTTTGTGAAAATTTATGGGCAGATGGCATCGATCATGCCGTTTGCCGTGGTCGCCTGGGAGAAGCTGTTCTGGTTCCTGAAATTCCTGATTCCGAAGTTAAAAATCAAAGATCCCAATCAAGTTTTGCTGGATGAACTTTTGGAGGCCGTTGATCTCTCCTCTTATGGGCTGGAGCGGGTAAAGCTCAACCATGCCATCGGCTTGGATGAATCTGAAACTGAAGTTGACCCGCAGAACCCAAATCCTCGTGGTGCTCACACTGAAGATGAAAAAGATCCACTTGATGAAATCATTAAAACCTTTAACGAGCGGTGGTTTCAGGGCTGGAGCGCGACACCGGAAGAGCAGCGCGTTAAATTTATAAACATAGCAGAA
>CAYRGM010000004.1:15703-25370 GCA_964423765.1 uncultured Desulfobulbaceae bacterium | reverse complement strand
GGGCTGGAGCGCGACACCGGAAGAGCAGCGCGTTAAATTTATAAACATAGCAGAAAGCATCAAGGCACACCGTGATTTTGCCCACAAGTACAAGGATAATCCTGACCCACACAATCGCAAACTGGCCTTTGAAAAAATACTCAAAGAAGTTATGCTGATGCGGCACAAAGATGAGCTTGAATTGTATAAGTTATTTGCCAATGATGCGGCATTTAATACATCGTGGCAGGAGAGTTTGCAGTCTGTGGTTGGATAGTGATGCAGGACATAAAAATAAAAGCGGGAAACTTCAGCTCATAAAGAAAATCATTTAATATCATCTTAGGAAAAAATGGACTTATTAAATATAATCATTGGACAAATTTTATCTCCACCAATAATGTTCTTTGCATTGGGCGTGTTTGCGGCACTGGTAAAATCTAATTTAAAAATACCAGAAGCTATGAATGATTCCATGTTAATCTTTTTATTAACTGCCATCGGACTTAAGGGTGGGGTGGGAATCGGACAGGTTGGCATGTTGGATATCCTGGCACCGGCATTGGCAGCTATTTTTCTGGGCATGGCTATAGCCTTGACAGGCTATACTATTTTAGTAAAACTTAAATTTAGTTTCGCTAATGCAGGGGGAATTGCTGCACATTATGGTGCAGTTAGTGCTGGAACCATGGTTGCAGGGATTGCATTTCTTGATGGGATGGGGGTAGACCATGAGCCATTCATAGCGGCTTTATATCCGTTAATGGATATTCCGGCTTTGCTTACTGGAATATTTTTAGCACGATTTGCCATAACGAAACAACAACAGACAAGTAATAATGTTAAGTTGCAATCATTTTCTATAATTAGAGAATGTGTTTTTGAGAAAGCAATCCTGCTCTTATTAGCCAGTATGATCATTGGTTATATTGCTGGATATAATGGTACAAAAGGAATTATGTTATTATTTGATAATATGTTTCTGGGTGTTTTATGTTTATTCATGCTGGGAGTGGGAACAATTGCAGCGTCAAGGCTGAAGGATTGGAAATTAGTCGGTCGCCGGCTATTGATCTATGTATGTATTATGCCACCGGTTCATGGAATTATGGGAGTATTGCTTGGATATTTTGCAGGAATGAGTGTAGGGGGGGCAACTATGCTTGGGGTTATGGCTGGTAGTGCTTCATATATCTCCGCACCGGCAACGATAAAGGCCGCAATTCCAGAGGCGAATCCATCACTTTCAATTATTTCAACGGTGGCATTGACATTCCCGTTCAATATAGTCATAGGTATACCTCTTTACTATCAAGTTGCTTTGATGATGGTTGGATAGAAAAAAATGGGGAGTGATGTGGGAGGATTAAGCTCAAAACGGAGGGATAGAGAATGATAGATGGAGTGCAGCTGAATAGTTACCAATATTTAACCTTATTACTGTTGCCGGATTGATTGAAATTCTTTATCCTGCCGTATTTTTTGCTGATGGATTACATAATTAAGCACATGCATAACATCAAAACTTGTTATATTTGGTGCGTCCCTAAATGCCATCCTATTAACTGTTTCAGCCCATTCTTCATCGGTTTTTACAGAGCGATACACCCGCTCAAGGGTATGGCATTTATTGCATTTATTATGTGTGATTGACCTACTAAGTTCCAGATCAAGAGTCTCCTCATTAAGAACATTCAGTGTAGTGTGAGGAAGGTTCGGACGATGCATAACATAATGCCCTGCTGATATTCCAGTTAACACAAAAGACAAGGTTAGTATGACAATACCCATCAATGGCAGTTTACTGCTATGTCGAGGATATCTGCGTGCCATCAGCATTTTGACTGTTACCATAACCACTAAAGCCAAGGCCAGAGAAATATGCATCACAACTCTTGATGTTAACTCACCTGGTATATCTGCTACTTTGCGTACCATGACAAAAAGCATCACCATAAAAATAACAAGAAAGAAAGAGCCAAGTATCTTATGGATGTAAACCCATTTTTTTCTGTTTACCCCGTCTCCTGTTCGACCAGTTACTTCCAGCATGATAAACACAGCGGCGGCAGCCAAAATCACAAAGAGTACAGCAAGAATTGATGTAGTTTGAGGAGTCATACCTTTTATATCCCATTAAATCATTTGAATTTGGTTATTCTGGACAATTCAGGTATAAAAAAGCACAACCCGGGGTCATTGCAACTGCCAAATACCCCACCATAAATTTCTTCTGCATTTTCCTCTCCTTGCCTATGGTTTATATCCCAAAGGCTACTATTGGCTGGATAGTAATCATAAGAAAAATTGAATATGTTCATAATTATTACATATGTACCATATAACGAGTCGCAGAAAATAGCAATAGCTGTTATATGGTGAGTCGTAGAAAAGAGGAAAACCGTACATATGATTGTCGGAATTGAGCGATTTTATGACGCAGGTATGTGCTGATACCTTGCATGCCAAGGTTTTTCGAAAACCGCAGGCATACCCGTTGGTCTGTTGAGGATTTGCGGGAAGTCTTGGCGTGCAAGAGATCGGCATAGATCAAGTTATAAAATCGCTCAACTCAGGTGTAAGGCATTCCCTGAATATTTACAGAGAATTCAAAGAAAATCCAAAACCAGCTATGGATAGAACCAGAACAAGGCATCTGCTGGCAGCACACAAGCTAGCTCCCAAAAAAAAACTTGGTCAGAATTTTCTTGTCCATAAGCAGACAGCAAAGCGGATTGTTGAACTGGCAGGGATAAACAGCCAGGATATCATCATTGAAGTTGGTGTTGGTCTAGGAGCCTTAACCAGGTTGCTTGCCGGGGCAGCAAAGCAGGTTATCGGGATAGAGACCGATTCCGGTATCATCAGAATGCATAGAGAACAACAGGATTTACCTGCAAATGTCCAGCTTATCCACCAGGATATTCTCAAAACTGATTTGCGGGAACTGGCCGAAAAAACAGAACGAAAGCTTAAATTTGTCGCCAATCTACCTTACTCCATCTCCAGCCTTTTCTTGTTCAAATTGTATGAGAATGCAGATATAATTGAATCTGCTCTGATTATGCTCCAGAAAGAGGTGGGTTTAAGGTTATTAGGGCAACCCGGTACCAAGGCATATGGAGTTCCAACCGTACTTATGGCAAGTTGTGCTGAAATAAAGATGATGATGGAGCTTAAACCGGAAGAGTTTCATCCCCGCCCGAAAGTGGACTCAACCATGGTGAGACTGACATTTTTTCCAGTGCCGGCACGGGTTCAGAACTTAAAACCATTCGATCCGCAAATGTTGAGAAAAGTAGTGAATGCAGCTTTTGGTCAGCGGAGAAAAACATTGCTCAACGGGCTGGCGGCTGGTGCTTTTGTCAAAGATAAAAAACAGCTTGCTGAAATCATTAAATCCTGCGGTCTTTCTCCATCAATTAGGGCTGAACGACTAAAAGTGGAAGACTTTATTTGTTTAACCAATATGCTGCATACGAGTCCCTGAATAGTTACGGTTTTTTGAGTCAAAACAGCTTCACTTGAGCTATCAAACAAGAAACCCCAAAGCCGAATACCGAAACAAAAAACATGCAAAACTTTGTTTTTCATAATCAAACTAAAATTATTTTTGGCCGCCACAGTATACCTGCCATTGGTCCAGAAACCAAATCATGGGGAAGCAATGCCCTACTTGTTTATGGCCGTGCAAGTATCAAGAAGAGCAACATATATAATCAGGTGATTCAATCTCTTACCGATGCCGGTATCAGGATAAGCGAACATGGCGGAGTCAGTTCCAACCCGCTTCTTGATCATGTCCGGGCTGGTATTGATAAGGTAAGAAAAAACAAAATTGAGGTCATCATTGCTGTGGGTGGTGGTTCGGTTATTGATAGTGCCAAGGCAATAAGTGCCGGGGCTATGGTTAATCATGATGTTTGGAAGTTTTTTACCGGTAAAAAAAGCATAAAAAAATCATTACCGGTCACTACAGTCCTGACCATTGCCGGAGCCGGCTCAGAGATGAACTCAGGTATGGTCATTACCAATGCAGAAACCCGCCAGAAATTTGGTTTTGGCAATAAGCGGCTTTATCCAAAAGTATCTATCCTGGACCCGGAGGTTACCTTCACAGTTCCGCCTGACTATACAGCTTACGGGGCAGTTGACGTCATATCCCATGTCATTGAATTTTACATGACCGTAAGCGACCCTGACACTCCTGTGCAGGACCGGTTCATGGAAGGGTTGATTGAGAATGCCATGACCGCCTGCAACCGTTGCCTTGCCAATCCAAAAGATTATAATGGCCGGGCAAACCTCATGTGGACCGCCACTCTGGCCTTAAACGGACTTACTGCCGCCGGACTGGGCAAGGTCGGCTTCCCCATGCACATGATTGCACACTCCTTAAGCAGCCTGTATAACCTTCCCCACGGAGCCGGATTATCCATTGTTATTCCGGGATGGCTCAAGTGGTTTGCCCGGACAAGCCCTGCTAGGATTGCCTCCTTGACCAGGAGAGTCTTCCCTGAACATGAAAAGATATATAATGTCAAACTTCAGGCAGAGCTGGGAATCACCCTGCTCCACAACTGGTTTGGTAAGATAGGAAGCCCCACTTCTCTCGAAGAAGTTAATATCTCTACATCAGACATTCCTGAAATTGCAGAAAATGCCGTTGCCCTGGCAAAAATCTGGCGGCTCAATAGTTACACAAAAGAGATAGTTGCAGATATTCTCCATTTAACCGGGTAATAACCAGCATGGTTGGAGCAGGTTGGGCAGACCTTTAAATTCAGATTGCCTTTTTTGCTTACCTGAAGGTCATCTCGTTTATGTCCCCCATTGCTTTATCATTGAAAATAAGCCATAAATAGTTTATAATATTGTGATTAAATAATAAGATATTTTGCAATAATTGTTCACGGCTGCCAGTTTAAAGTATATTATAGGTTTAGAGTCAGATAATCAGACTTGCTTATCTATGCTGATAACATTAAGATTTTGCAATCTCTATAAAAATGGCTATAGTCAGAGTAGACTAACAAGTTTAAATTCTGGGCAGGTTTGAGCAGCCCGACACCCTGTGGAGGGTTCCATGTCCCGGAAACAGCACGCAGACAAACCTGTCGATACATTAAAATCATCTCAATGGTTAAGCGATTTTGACACATACCTTTTCTGTGAAGGTACCTTTGAACGAGCTTATGAAAAACTTGGTGCTCACCTGACCACCCATCAGGGCAAAACAGGAGTTACCTTTGCAGTCTGGGCCCCAAATGCCCATCAGGTAAGCCTGGTTGGAGACTTTAACAACTGGGATAAAGCAAATCATCCGATGCATCCTTCGGATAGCGGCATTTGGAGTATCTTTATCCCCGGTTTGAAAGAATATGCTGTTTATAAATACTGTATCACAACCAGAGACGGTCAGGACCTGGACAAGTCTGATCCCTATGGCTTTTATATGGAGCAACGGCCAAAAACTGGTTCCATAGTCATCGACCTTGATCAATACCAGTGGCAGGACAGGCGATGGATTGCAGAAAGGGAAAAACGCCAGTCCCTGGATTCTCCTATCTCCATTTATGAAGTTCATCTCGGTTCCTGGAAAAGAAATTTTGATCAAAAATGGGGGCAGCGATATCTGGATTACCGCGAATTAGCCGACACTCTTCTCCCGTATGTCCTGAAAATGGGTTATACCCATATTGAACTCTTGCCCATAGCTGAATATCCTTTTGACGGTTCATGGGGATACCAGGTTCTTGGTTTTTTTGCACCGACCAGCCGTTTCGGTACCCCTCTTGACTTCATGTACTTTATTGATCAATGTCACCAGCATAATATTGGTGTGATTTTAGACTGGGTTCCTGCCCACTTCCCCAAGGATGGTGCTGGACTTAACTGGTTTGATGGTACCCATCTTTATGCCCATGCTGACCCACTCCAGGGGGAGCATCAGGAATGGGGTACCATGGTTTTCAATTATGGACGAAATGAAGTCCGTTCATTTCTGATTGCCAATGCCCTCTTCTGGATAGATAAGTATCATCTTGACGGATTGCGGGTTGATGCGGTGGCATCAATGCTTTACTTAGATTATTCCCGGGAAGAATGGGTTCCTAACAAGTATGGCGGACGGGAAAATCTGGATGCCATATCATTTCTTAAGAAAACCAATGAAGTACTGCACGGTATCTTCCCCGGTGTCCTGACCATGGCAGAAGAATCAACTTCCTGGCCTATGGTCTCCCGCCCTACCCACCTTGGTGGACTTGGTTTCAGCCTGAAATGGAATATGGGATGGATGCATGACACCCTTGAATATATCAGTAAAGACTCCATTCATAAAAAGTTCCATCATAACAAGATGACTTTTGGCATGCTCTATGCTTTCCATGAAAACTTTATTCTGCCCCTATCCCATGATGAGGTTGTCCATGGTAAAGGGTCAATGATCAACAAAATGCCCGGCGATGAATGGCAGAAATTTGCCAACCTGCGGGCATACTATGGTTTCATGTGGACTTATTCTGGTAAAAAACTGTTGTTTATGGGGAATGATATTGGTCAATGGCAGGAATGGAATTATGACTCTGGTCTGGACTGGGAAGCCTTGAAATCTTCCAATCATGCCGGCCTGCAAAGGTTTGTCAGAGACATGAATATGGTTTATCGTAATGAACCAGCCCTATACGAAAATGATTTTAACTGGGACGGGTTCCGCTGGATAGATGCCAATGATTCTAATAATTCGGTGTTGTCTTTTATCCGATTAGCTAAGGATAGGAGAAACTTTTTGGTTATTATCTGCAACATGACTCCAATTGTTAGAGAAAATTATACCATTGGCGTTCCTGCCGGTACAAGTTACAGGGAAATGATCAATTCAGATCTGGATGTTTATTGGGGTAGTGGTCTTCATGCAAATGAGAACTTGTTTGCCAAAGCACAACCATTTCATGGAATGGACTTTTCTCTGCAGTTAACCCTGCCGCCCCTGTCAACAATTATTCTCAAGCCGGAAACGGTTGATGAGTAAATTGAGTAATGATGAATCTGTAAAAAGATAAAATTTGCTCACCGTTTATTAGATAGCAGTGAAACGGTGAGCGTATACTTCGAACTCGCTCATCTTTGTGCTGATCGAATGGTCCGCCGTTGCATTGCCGACGCACACTGCTATTGCCAATATATACCTCTAATGAACGCTTACATCTGGTTAAATAACTGATCTGTAAAAGTTTACTTCAACTCAGGAACCAAGATTATGAAATCCCGTCATATTGCTTTAATCGCTGCCGGTATAGCTATTTACATCATTCTTGCACTCATACATGTTGTGAATAGACCTCAACCCATAGATCACTACGCTATCATTGCGGAATACAACGAGCAACAAGTATATGAGCAAAAAGATTTGGCAGAGCCAGAGCAGTTGCCAGTCAATGAAGCAGTGGGAGAAGTAGACAAGCAGATATTGCCGGTTCTTCAGGAAGAAAACCAACAGGAATTAGTCCCTGCACAGAATATCCCAGCTTACCATGCGGAGAATGCTGAAGCAGCAAAACATAAGGATCAACTGGAAGAGGAAAATGATGTCATTAAAAAACAAGAGATAGAGGCTCTCCAGCTTGACCCTGTGGCTTTACAGGAGACAGTGGACAGGCAACATAATTATATTCAAACTCTTGAGAGTCAGGTAGCAGAGCAAATCAATACCATTCAGCAATTTACGGAAAAAAACAAAACCATAAGTCAAGATTATAAACAACTTTCCCAGGAATTGCAGCAACGGACCACGGTTATAAAACACCTTCTTGAGCTAAACAAACAACTTAAAGATGAATTAAAAGTAGAAGTCCTTAAAAAAGGGAAACTTATTGCTGAAAATAATAACTTAAGAAAAAAACTTGATGAGGCCTACAACACTCTACAAAAGTAGTCATCGTTCACCAGCCAGTAATAGGCCATGAAGTAATAAATCGGTAAACTTATAGTATCTTTATAATTAAACCTTATTTCAGGGACCAAGATTATGAAATCTCGCAACATTCTTTTAATCGTTGCCGGCGTAGCCATTTACATCACATTATCACTCATACATGCCATCAATAAACCTCAACCTATAGATCAGTATGCAACCACTGTTCAACAGCAATATGAGCAACAAGTGCTATTAGAACAAAAACAGTTGCCCGTGAGTGAAGCAGAAGAAGCAGAAGAAATTAGCAAACAACAACCGGCTCCACAACCTATGGTTTATGAATCTGAATTTCAGCAGGTTCCATTATCTCAAGATATTGTGCAGGTTGGACTTGCTGCCGGTTTGCAAAAGAAGATAGAACCTCAAGAGAAACTAACTCTCACCCAGGATAGCGCATTATTCAAAGTAGAGAATGTTGATGTATCCTTGCAGACCATGAAGCAGGAAACAGAGGGTATATTTATTGAAAAACAAATGGCAGAGATTCTCCCACCTGATTTCACATTTTTGCAAGCAATATTAAGTAAACAGAGTGATTATATTCAAGAGATTGAAGGCCAGCTAACAAAGCAAATCAATAGCATTCAACAGCTTACGGGAAAAAATACAACCCTAATCAAGGAAAACAAACAATTTTCAGGAAAATTACAAGATCAGAATGAAATCATACAACAACTTTCTGCACTCATTGAATTGCTTGGCGATGACTTGCAAGCAGAAGCCTTAACAATGGGGTTACTTGTTGACGAAAAAAATAGTTTAAGCAAAAGACTTAATCAAGAGATTAAAAAAAGTAATGAGCTTATTCAGAGTATGGGCAAGCATGACGCTGAGCTTGCAGGAGCAGAACAAACCATTAATGAGTTAAAAGCAGCCCTTGCAGAGATTCAGTCAAAACTTGCTCTTAACGAAACGATAGAGGAAGAAAAAAGAAATCATATTGCACAGTTACAAGATGAAGTTCAAACACTGTTCACTGAAAACACTACCATCATGGGCTTACTTAGCAAAGCCGAGTCAGCAACAGTTATTCTTAAAGAAGCATTAGGCAAAGCGGAACTTAAAGCCGAGGCCATGTTCCATTACGGACAGGAGCAGGAGAATGTCGCTCTCCAATTCACAGAAAAAAATCATGACCTTCAGCAACAACTTATTGAAAAAGAAGATAACCTGCTTATTTTGAAAGATAAACAGATTGCAACTGATAAAAAACTGATAAGTACAAGCGAATCTCTTGGGGTGGTAAAAACTCAACTTAACGAGATGAGTGCCATGCTTACAGCCAAGGAAGAAAAATTCTTCTCTCTACAAAACGAGAGGCAGGTTCAAAGGGCAGGGGATGGTGGTAGACAAGTAGCATTGGAAGCATACATAGTGCTAATGAGCAAAACCATTGAAACGCTTAATCATGAACTGACAACTCTGAACACTCAGGTTGCAGGTAAATCCATAGCGTTAACCAATCTGGAACTTACTCTTGCTGAAGTTAAAACAACATTGGCTGTCACAGAGGAAGAAAAAACAGCCCTGACAATGAGGCTGGAAACAATGTTGCCGGCTATCCAGGAGATGGAGATTTTAAAAACAAAATTAAATGAAAAAATCAAAGCTCTATATCTTGTAGAAACAGAGCTGGCTGAACTGGACAATCTTAGAAACGAACTGAGCGACAAAACAGCTACCATTAGTGAATTGCAGACCAGGATAGAG
>CAYRGM010000004.1:0-15603 GCA_964423765.1 uncultured Desulfobulbaceae bacterium | reverse complement strand
AAACGAACTGAGCGACAAAACAGCTACCATTAGTGAATTGCAGACCAGGATAGAGTACCTTGCCATGGCTGAAACCCAAATGGCAGAATTAGAGGCTTCTATAACCTTAATGGAAGAAGAAAAAACAGTTTTGACAATCAGGCTGGCAGAAACGATGACCGCTCTTCAGGAAGTGGCAACATTAAAAACAGCATTAAATGAAAAAACCAAGGCTCTATATCTTGCAGAAACAGAGCTGGTTGAATTTTCTAATCTTAGAAATGAATTGAGCGAAAAAACAACTATCATCAGTGAATTGCAGACCAGGATAGAGCATCTTGCCATAGTTGAAACCCAAATGGTAGAATTAGAGGCTTTCGTGGTCTCTATTGAAAAAGAAAAAATGGTCATGATAGATAGGCTGAAAGAAAATCTAACGGATCTTAAGCAAGTGGAAGTGTTAAAAACAGCGTTAGAGAGAAAAACCAGGGAATTTATTGAAGCTGAAATAAAACAGGCTGAATTAGATAAGCTAACGCAAGAGTTAGAGAAAAAAGCCAATGCTTTGCACAAACTGCAAGGTAGAGTGGCCGACTTAGTACGCCTTGAGTCCAAAGTAATTGACTTGCAGGATTCAATTAAAAGGCTTGGTAACGAAAAATTAGTATTGGCTGCAAATCTTGAGCAGAGTCAAGCTGCCCTCCATGTAGCCGAGATCAAAGAGTCTGAATTAGCAAAGAGTTTGTCTGAAGTTAAAGAACAAATTCAACCATTACAGGCAAAACATCTCCAGGCAGAGCAACTTGCAGAAGAGTCTGCGCAGAAAACAGATGAGCTGGCTCTGATCAATAAAAAACTTACCGAAAAAGAAGAAGAAATTTCCAGACTGCAAGACCAGGTTGATGAATTAACAAAGAAAACCGAAGATCTGGCAACTCTCCGCCAGCAACCTGGCGAAACAGAGCGCAATATCATTCAGATCGATAAAGAAATCAAGGTAAACGAGCAGGAGCAAGCCGTCAATGTAACCAAAGACAGAGATAATGACGGTGTGCCTGATGGACAAGACAAGTGTCCGGCTACCCCGGCGAAAACAGTAGTGGATGATACTGGCTGTGAAGTTGACCGTGATGGAGATGGGCTGGTTGACAGGCTTGACCTTTGTCCTGATTCCATTCCTGGAGCCAATGTTGATGAACTTGGTTGTGAGGCAAGTGAAAAAATAGTTTTGTCTGATATCACCTTTGCCTTGGGAACCGCCAAATTGACCGAAGCTTCAAAAGAAAGTTTAACTTCTGTTATTAAAACCCTTGCTCTCCACCCGGAGCTTAAACTTGAAGTTGCCGGCTATACGGATAGTCTCGGCAATATAAACCGCAACATGAGCCTCTCAAGGCAACGGGCAATCACTGTGATGAATTATCTTATTGACCAAGGGATTCATGCAGATCGGCTTACTGCTAAAGGATACGGTCCGGCAAACCCAATTGCTGATAATAATACTCCGGAGGGGCGTGCCCTCAACCGGCGGGTTGAATTGCATAAGGTATTACCTGCTGTTGAATAGTTACAGCCTAAGATTATGGGAGTTTGTTCATTTCGCTAAATAGTTATGTTTTGCCAATAAATAGCAGAAGATTTCGGAGATTAAATCAGCATGTGTGTGGCTAATTTTTCCTTGCAGCACCTTCATCATGCAGCGTAAAAAACTTTTCGGTGGATTATGATATAAGTTTGTCCGGGAATACTTGACAGTTCAGCAACAGACCGTTTATCCATCGCCAGCGAGGCGAATATCCCAGGCCTCGGATCGGTCGTCATTGCCGGAATTTTCTATAACCCGAAACTCAAAAACCCGTGATGAATCGTTAAAATAATAGTCGCCGTTTAATGATGACCTTGACAGGTGGAAAAATACTGATTCCGGCTCTATTCCTCTTGCTGTCATTCGGTAATAACGGAAAAATCCAAAGCCCCTTTCTGAGTTGAAATTAATGACAGTACCCCGTTGCCATTGCTTGGCATCGGAGTGTTCATTGCCGGCAATGGGCAGCAGACCCGGAATGACAAATCCGGAGAGGTACCCGTCCGCACTCTCTCTTAGTTCATGGCTGACATTGTCAAACCCAATTACTTCCACCCGGCAGCCCATATTTTGCAGGGCTGTCACCAGACGGATAAAATCCCCGTCACCGGTGACAAGGATGATCTTGTCAAGGTTCCTGGCCTGTAGTAGAGCATCAATGGCCAAATCCATGTCCGCGTTGGCTTTGGTGGTAACATTACCCTCTTCATCGTGATAGCGGCGAACAAATTTTTTAATCACTTTAAAACCGCATTGTCTTAAAATGTTATGATATGAATATACTTTTTGCCGGTATTCAGGATCTGCCTTGGTTCGTTCCCGGTCCTCGGCAAGGTAGCAGTTGGCCCTGAGCATCACCGAATTGCCACTATTGGCCAGATTGACGAGAGTATCATAACGCATACCATAGCCGCCGCTCATTTTGATGTTTTCTGCATCAACATATATTCCGGTTTTCAACATTTTTGTACACCTGTAAGCTCAAGCAGAGAGAAGAGCACAATATACATAAATATTCGGGTAGCACCTCACGGAGTCTCGTTCCTCGCTTACCTATTCGTTCATTCTGACCGGTTCGAGTAGCAAAAGTACGCTTCACCGGCCAGAATGAACGAATCTAAGGCACTACCCAAACATTTACAGTCCTTGTTTATGAGAGTTTTTTTACCAACCCGAATATTTACCAATATACTACTCATTCCCACTCAATGGTTGCCGGAGGTTTGGAGGAGATATCATAAACCACTCGATTAACTCCGTGAACTTCATTGATTATTCGATTGGAAATACGAGCAAGCAGCTCATAGGGAAGTCTTGACCAGTCCGCAGTCATGGCATCCCGACTGTCTACTGAGCGAATGGCGATTACATGCTCATAGGTTCTGGAGTCTCCCATAACCCCCACAGTTTGAATGGGCAGTAAGACGGCAAATGATTGCCAGACTTTTTTGTACCATCCGGATTTTTTCATTTCATCAAGAACAATTATATCGGACTTGCGGAGAATATCAAGTCGCTTTGCCGTAATCTCACCCATTATTCTGATTCCCAGACCAGGACCCGGAAACGGCTGCCTGAAAATTGCTTCTTCCGGCATGCCTAATTCAAGACCAAGCAGCCTGACCTCATCTTTAAACAGTTCCCGCAATGGCTCAATAAGCTCAAGCTGCATTATATCCGGCAGGCAACCTACATTATGATGGGATTTTATTGGCTCATTACCGCGAAAAACTACCGATTCAATCACATCAGGGTAAAGAGTACCCTGAGCAAGATATTTTACCTTGCCAAGTTTTTCAGCTTCTTCTTCAAAAATTTTAATAAATCCATAACCTATTCGCTGTCGTTTTTTTTCAGGATCTTTTATGCCGTCCAGTTCGTTCAAGAAATAGGTAGTTGCATCAACGGCTATGACCTTCAGGTTAGTCTTTGTACGGAAAAAATTAAGGACGCTTGCCGATTCTCCGCTGCGCATTAAGCCATTGTTTACATAAATACAGGTTAACTGGTTGCCGACAGCCCGGTGGACAAGGGCTGCAGTCACTGAAGAGTCGACACCGCCTGATAAGGCACAGATTACTTGTTCTGCTCCTATTTCTGTCCTGATCTCCGCCACCGTTGATTCTATGAAAGAGTGCATTGTCCAGACAGGATGGCAATTGCATATATTGAATATGAAATTATGGAGGACCTCGTTGCCGATCAGAGTGTGGGCTACTTCAGGGTGAAACTGAACAGCAAAAAAAGGTTTTTCCTGATGCTGCAGGGCCGCAAAAGGGGAATGGTCACTGGATGCTGTTGCGACAAAACCGGATGCCGGTTCTTTAATCCGGTCACCATGGCTCATCCAGACCTGGTATTTATTTGGTTTTGTTTCCATACCGGCAAAAAGTTCGCCGCTATGTTCTATGACAAGGTCAGCCTTGCCAAACTCTCGTTTCTCAGCTTTTTTCACCCGGCCACCAAGCTGGAGCATCATCAACTGGGCTCCATAACATATACCTAATACTGGTACTCCTAACTTGAAAATACCAGGATCAGCAAGAGGAGCATCTTCATCATAAACACTTGCCGGACCTCCGGAGAGAATGATCCCGGAAGGGTTCATGACCTTTAGTGTTTCCAGATCAAGGGTGTAGGGATGAATCTCCGAGTAAACTTTTTGCTCACGAATTCGGCGGGCTATGAGCTGGGTGGTCTGAGAACCAAAGTCAAGGATGATAATTTTTTCGTTATGGATGGTCATGGTCTATGAGTGGCGGAATTGAAAGACTTGGGTATTGTGATTAGTAAATATTCGGGTTGGCAGAAAAACTCTCATAAGCAAGGACTGTAAATGTTTGGGTAGTGCCCCAGGTTTGCCCGATCCGGCTTGAGAGCTATATTGAGTCATATGCTCTCAAGCCGGATCGGGTGAAAAGGTAAGCGAGGAACTAGACTCCGTGGGGTGCTACCCGAACATTTACTGTGATTATAAACTATCAGTACGATAGTTGGGAGCTTCACGGGTAATCACAACATCATGAACATGTGATTCCCTTAAACCCGCTGCTGAAATCAGAACAAATTTTGCTACTCTGTGGAAATCCTCAATGGTGGCAGCTCCGGTATATCCCATCCCTGAACGAAGTCCGCCAAGAAGTTGATAGATCATCTCGGCTATTGGACCTCGGTAAGGAACTTTGCCTTCAATTCCTTCTGGAACCAATTTTGAAGGTTCGCTCTCTTTTTTTTGAAAATAACGGTCATGGGAGCCTTCCTTCATGGCACTGAGTGAACCCATCCCTCGGTAACCTTTGTATTTTCGTCCTTGGAAGAGAAAAGTTTCACCAGGTGTTTCGTCGGTGCCCGCAAAAAGAGAACCGATCATAACCGTATCGGCACCAATACCGATAGCCTTACAGATATCACCAGAAAATTTGATTCCACCATCGGCGATAACAGGTGTACCTGTTTTTCTGGCCTCTTCCGTACTATTTTTTAATGCCGTCAGCTGCGGTACTCCAACGCCGGCAACAATTCTGGTGGTGCATATTGAGCCAGGTCCGACTCCAATCTTGACTGCGTCGGCACCTGCTTTGATCAAGGCTGCTGTTCCTTCTGCCGTGGCAACATTGCCTGCAATCATCTGAAGGTCGGGGAAGGAATCCTTTAAAGTCGTAACCGCCTGTAAGATACCAGCTGAGTGTCCATGGGCAGAGTCCAGAACAATTACATCTACCCCTGCTCGCATCAGGGCAGCAGCTCGCTCTTCCATTTCTCTGCCGACACCGATTGCCGCCCCGACAAGGAGTCTGCCGAGCCTGTCTTTGCCAGCAAAGGGATATCTTTTAATTTTTTCTATATCTTTGATGGTAATCAAACCTTTCAGGATACCTTTATCATCCACCACCAGTAATTTTTCTATGCGATATTCATGAAGCTTGGCCTTACAATGCTCAAGACTTATACCTTCGGGAACAGTGACCAGGTTTTTACTAGTCATCACATCCCTGACTCGTAAAGTTATGTCAGAGACAAAACGCAGATCCCGGTTAGTGACAATGCCAACAAGCTGATTGCCTCGTAACACCGGTAAACCAGAGATTTTGTAATGTTTCATTATATTTTGGACATTGGCAACGCTCTGCTCTTCGGTTACGGTAACCGGATCAATGATCATTCCAGATTCTGATTTTTTTACTCGTTCTACTTCTCTGGCCTGATCGCTGATACTCATGTTTTTATGAATCATGCCAATGCCTCCTTCTCTTGCCATGGAAATGGCGGTGCGATGTTCTGTCACCGTATCCATAGCAGCACTTATCAGAGGGGAGTTTAACGAAATCGCAGTGGTCAGGCGGGTTGATAATGAAACCTCTGAGGGTAGCACTTCGGAAGCCGAAGGAACCAGAAGTACATCATCAAAAGTATAGGCGTAAGGGAGATTTAAAGATTCCATATTGTACTCCTTGACAGACTCAAGTAATTTAATAAATTTAGCAAAAATAAACCAATCGCAAAATCAAAGTATGTGTTAATATCACCGCCACCGTAGAGACGGGTTTCAAACCCGTCTCCTCCCGCAGCCATCAGCCATGCCGGGCCCACCGTGAAGACGGGTTTTAAACCCGTCTCTACCAAATCCAGACAGTTTAAGAGAACGGCAGATGAGACCGGTGCAGCAGAAAAGAAAATTGTCCAAAAAACAGGGCATTTTTATAGAGCGTTTACGATGTCTAAATTACAAAAATCAATAAAGTAATGTTTTGTATTGTTGCCGTGAAATCGAAGCCACCAATTAGAACCTGAATTGAGAAATCAGAAATCCTTGATATATCATGGCAAGATTAATTGAAATCAATCCTTTGAATCCGCAGTTCCGTCTGATCAGCCAGGTCGTTGATCTTTTGAAAAAAGGAGGGGTTATCGCTTATCCAACCGATACCATGTACGGTATAGGCTGTGATATCTTTAATCAAAAAGCTGTAAAGCGGGTTCATCAGATAAAACAAAGAGATAAAAAAAAACCATTTTCTTTCATGTGTTCTGACCTTAAAAAGATCAGTGAGTACGGCCATGTCAGCAATACCGCTTATCGTCTGATGAAAAAGAATCTTCCCGGTCCATATACTTTTGTTCTGCCCGGCACTAAACTTGTGCCGAAAATTATGCTCACCAGGCAGAAAACAGTTGGTATTCGTGTTCCGGATAATCCTATTTGTCTATCAATGCTCCATGAACTAGACCATCCGATCTTAACCACCAGTGCTATGGAAAGCGATCGGGAAAAGCCGGTCATTAATGCTTTTGATGTGGTTGAACTTTTTGGCAACAGGGTTGACCTTATAGTAGATGGTGGCGAAGTATATCCTGATCCGTCAACCGTTATCTCTTTGCTTACTGAGCAGCCGGAAATCCTCAGGGAAGGTCAGGGGAATCCTGATATTTTTCGTTGAATTATGTCAACTATAATATCGTGCTTTGCAGACATGATAAATGATGAACGGTTACAGTCCAAGTTTATGGGGCGTTTGTTCATCTCGCTGAATAGTTACCAATACAATTGTATATTTCCTAAACGATACCTGCCCGGTTTCTTGATGAATCAGTACAAGTAAAAAGGGCAACTTCTCAATAAGTCTGGGCAGCGATCAATATAAGTTAAGCACAAGGTGATTCGGAGGCGGGACTTTAGTCCCGCTAACCTGACTAAAGCAGGTGACGGGGCTAAAGCCCCGTTTCCAATATGCTGTTAAGGTAATTTGTCAAAACCATAGACTGTACCTGCTTATTGAAAAGTTACTAAAAAGGCCGATACGGAAAGAATCTCCGAATCGAC
The DNA here is from genome assembly GCA_964423765.1 of uncultured Desulfobulbaceae bacterium. GTDB lineage: Bacteria > Desulfobacterota > Desulfobulbia > Desulfobulbales > Desulfobulbaceae > DRLX01. The sequence continues at coordinate 8,218 of CAYRGM010000004.1, read as the reverse complement.
CTGAGAGATATTGTTCATACCATCTTGCCAGTGACTATCCTTTATGTAGAGACCTTGTAAACGCTCTTTCAACATGCCCTGTTTGTTGAACAATCTTATTTCCTGCCATCATAGGTCTCTCACCTGTCGTCTGATTTAAGCTGCTGTGTCTCCCTAAACTGTCCGAATTTGGTAGAGACGAGTCTATAACCAGTCTCTGGGTCGTCTGCTTATTCTATTATAAGAGTTTCCTTTAGAGATTTACTCATAGTGAAATGAATAGTTTTTCGTTCAGGAATCTTCATAATGGCACCAGTCTTTGGATTTTTTGTAGTTTTTGGCTTTCTGTTGCGAACAGAGAAGCTGCCAAAACCACGAATCTCAATTCTTCTCCCTTCCATCAATGCGTCTGCAATGTTATTTAAAATGATATCAACTGCCTGGCTGATATCATTTTTATAATAATCATCAAAATATCCATGCACTTCATTGATTAAATCTCTTTTTAGCATGGTTTATATCCTTTTCTGTGCCGGTTAGAGGGTATATTCTTCGTAAACTATTAGGTAACCGTTCACCAGCACCTCACGGAGTCTCGTTCCTCGCTTACCTTTTTGCCAACCCGAATATTTACTCTTTTTCTTTATTTTCCTTTTCCTCTTCACCATTGCTTGCTGCTGCCTTCAGAAGATCACCGAAAGTAGAAGGTCCGGTATTTTTCGGGGCCGGTGCTGGAGCTTTTGCAGTTGTAGTATCTTTTTTGTCTTCATTGCTACTGCTTTTCTCATCATCTCCTTGAAGAGCTTTTAGAGATAAGCCGATTTTACGATCAGTAGCAGAAACATTTATTACCATCGCCTTGAGGGGCTCCCCTACATTGAAGAGGCCAACCGGGGTCTTCACCTTCTCTTTGCTTATTTCAGAGACATGAATCAAACCTTCCATTCCCTCTTCCAGCTGGACAAAAATTCCAAAATCAGTAACATTGGTAATTTTGCCCTCTACCGTGCTTCCTGTTGGGTAATTATTTGCGGCTGCCTGCCATGGATCTGGCTGAAGTTGCTTGACACCAAGGGAAAAGCGTTCGTTTGCCTTGTCTATTTTTAGAACAACCGCCTGGATGGTTTTTCCTTTGCCATACTTCTCAGATGGATGTTTGATCCGCTCAGTCCAGGAAAGGTCGGAAACATGAATCAGACCGTCGATTCCTTCTTCAATCCCTATGAATACCCCAAAATCAGTGATGTTTTTAATTTTTCCTTCAATTACCGCTCCAATGGGATAACTTTCTTCAACCACATCCCATGGATTTGGAAGCAGTTGTTTGATACCAAGAGAAATTCGTTTGGTCTCGGCTTCTACTTTCAATACCTCAACCTCGATTGCCTCGCCCACTGAAACCAGCTTGGATGGATGTTTGGGTTTTTTGGACCAGCTCATTTCTGAGATATGTACCAGACCCTCCACCCCTTCTTCCAACTCCACAAAAACGCCGTAATCTGTAATGGAAACCACTTTGCCATTGACTCGGCAACCGGTAGGATAGATATCTGGAACATGACTCCATGGGTCACCTTTAAGCTGTTTGATGCCAAGTGAAACCCGATCAGATTTTTTGTCATACTTGAGTATCTTAACCTCAATCTCTTCACCAACAGTGTAGAGTTTGGAAGGATGAGAAACCCGGCCCCATGAAAGATCGGTTATATGGCAAAGTCCATCCATGCCGCCCAAGTCGATGAACAGACCGTAATCGGTAATATTTGTAATGGCTCCGCGGATAGTCTGTCCTTCTTCCAGGGTTGTACGCATATTTTCCCGTAGTTTTGCCCGCTGCTCCTCGAGAATGGCACGACGGGAAACAACCACATTATTGCGTTTGCGGTTAAACTTGAGGATTTTAAATTCAAATGTTTGGCCAATCAATTCATCCAAGTCCTTAACCGGTCGCAAATCAATCTGCGAATAAGGCAGGAATGCGGGAACACCGATATCAACCGACATGCCTCCTTTAACTCTGCTCTCGATACGACCTTCAATGGTCATGTCTTCTTCCTGAATTCTCGCTATTTCTTCCCAGACCTTAATGGCTATGGCTTGTTCACGGGAAAGAAGAAGACCTCCCTCTTCTTTTCTTTTTTCAATGAAGACTTCAAATTCATCCCCGATTTTGATATCCTCTGCAGGATTTTCAAGGTCATTACAAAATTCTGAAAGAGCTATATAGCTTTCTGCTTTATCGCCGACATCAATCAAAGCTGCATCACCAGCAAGACCTACGACTGTGCCTATGACAACCTCTCCTACCCTGACCACAGTATTATTGTCTTCCTGTTCAAAAAGTTCTGCAAAACTGATGTCTTTGAAATTGTCTTCTGCCGCTGCCATAGCGGGTTGTATTTCATTGTTAGTCATGGGTTAATGTTCCTCGGTACCGATTTGTACTCGGATTACTGTTCATAGTTTTTTTAAAAAAATAATGTAACTATTCAGCTACACTTCATCTCCGCCCATTTTGAGCTTCTTGAGTAACATTAGTACGCTTCAAAGCTCAAAATGAACGAATATGAAGCACATCTGAATAGTTACAGCCCAAGATTATGGGAGTTTGTCCATTTCGCTGAATAGTTACAAAATAATAATCACCCTGTCCACCATGAACAGAGTTAAGAAGTTATAACTTCTACCAAATAGTTTTTTGAAAAACAACTTTTTATTACTGAAAAAAGGTTTTTTTAGAAAAAAATAACAAATAAAGGAAAAATTCTCAGTGGTAATAGCTCCTATTTTTATATCCCTCATGAGTGATTATAAACTATGCAGGGAGGATATGTGGGGTCAGTCTTTGCATATACCTGTTATTTCGCTCCATAAACAGCAAGTTCCTCAAGGAGTGGACCAAACAACTCCTCATAATATGGGATGGCTTTACGGACTATAACATCGAAATGTTTTAAATCTTTTTCGCAAACAGTTAGGTTGGCACTTGCGGACATGGCTTCTAAATTCCAGAGAGTGTGCAGGTCAGGGCCGATTAAAATATAAAATATATATCTTCTTTTCTCCATGGGCATATCTCGCATATGATTATGGAAGGTTGAGTCTGCCAGCTTCCCCTGTTCAAGATGTGTATTGAGTACGACACAGGAAAAATTGACAAACTGCATCCTTTTCATGGCTTCCTCGTGAGTATCTGTAACCAAAACCTGGTAACCGACAGACTTCATGACATCAACAATGTGTACCCGTTGAGGAGAATCACCATACAGCACCATGGCCATGGGAACATCTTGAACTTGTTCTTTCCCTGCAAAAGTACCTGTTTTCAGCCAGTCAATATCTGGAGGAGCAGGAGGTCTGATGACATCGCTTATTTCTGTAAGCGTTGCATTTGTCCCGGCCAGCTTGACGGCTCTCTGGCAATGCGGACATTTAATGGTTAAGTCCTCCTCTTTTGTGAGTTTTGAGAGGGCGGTGTCAAGTGTTTTCTGTTGTACCTGGGTAAATTGCAGGCTTTTCCTGCAGCTGGAGCATTTGATGATCATATTGTTTCTCCGGATAATTTACAGATTAGAGGCTGTTAAATATTTTATTCATCGCAACGAAGCAGCGACCGTTTACCCAGAGAGCAGTGAAACGGCAGGTGTACCCTTCAGAATGGACGAATAGGTAAGCGAGAAACGAGACTCCGTGAGGTGCTACCCGAATATTTACTTTTTGTCTGCTGCTTTCCGTTATAACATACCGCTGTATGAATCTCTTTCCTCTTCTTCAAGATGAAGCCCATCAATACTTGAAGTTCTTTCTCCTCTTGCGGACTTGACTGTATCCAGTCCCCGTTTGATTGCACTGCGATGGGAAGAATAGGAGATTGCGGCATCTTCAGTGATTAACCCCTCACTGTATAATTCAAGAAGATGCTGATCAAAAGTTCTCATATCGAAGGCAGATCCATCTTGGATAACATCATAAAATGTTTGCTCTTCACTCTCCCCGTTTATAATCAAATTCTTGATCCGCAGGCTGGTACACATGATTTCCAGTGCCGCAATTCGCCCTCCCCCGATTCGTGGTAATAATCGTTGACTGACTATCCAGCGGATGGTATCTACTAATCTGTTTCTAATTTGGGGTTGTTCATCCTGTTCAAACATACCGAGGATACGGTTAATGGTCTGCCCTGTATCAATTGTGTGCAGGGATGAGAATACCACATGACCTGTTTCGGCAGCGGTCAAGGCTATTTCCAGAGTCTCCCTGTCACGAATCTCACCCACAAGGATCACCTTGGGAGCCTGTCTAAGTGCGGCCCTCAGGCCACCGGCAAATGTGTCAAAGTCGTCACCCATCTCCCGTTGGTTGAAAGTTGCTTTTTTATGAGGGTGGACATACTCTATCGGATCTTCCAGGGTAACCACATGGACCGCTCGTTGCTTGTTAATCTGGTTCAGTATTGCAGCCATGGATGTGGTTTTTCCTGTTCCGGTTGCACCTGTAAACAGGATCAAACCGTTTCTTTCCTTGGCCATTTTTGTAAAGGCGAGCGGGAATTGCCAATCACTAATCGATGGCATGTTTGTTTCCAATTTCCTTAATACAGTTGAGTAGTGACCTTTTTGGCTAAAAATATTAACTCTGAAACGAATCCCCTTACTTGGTGAATAAGACAGATCACATGACCCTTTACTGACCAGCTCCCGTAACAGGCGTTTGTTGCCGCCAATCAGGTTAAGAGCAAATACTTCAGCTTGAAATGGGGTCAACTCTGTGACCGGTGGTTGCACTGTGACCGGAACCAGTACTCCGTCGCTTTCTACTTGTAATGATTTGCCCACAGTGATATTTAGGTCAGATACCCTTTTATGTTGTGTTAACATGGTGCTGATCCAGTAATTGATTTCCTGCTGTTTCATGGTGTCTTGTCCTCAATATTTATATTAAATCTGAATTGAGCGATTTTATGACGCAGATATGTGCAAGATATTGGTATAGATCAAGTTAAAAAATCGCTCAACTCAGGTTGAAGTAGTTTTAGGCAGCCCATGCTATAGACCATTGTGTACAGTTCGTTGTGGCATAGGTAATGTGGCTCCAGCAATATTGATATGTAAAACATAAGGAAAAGATAATATCTGAAAAAGACTATATATTAGCAGATTATCTTTAATTGACATGAAAAAACAAGCTTAAAGTAACAAAAAAATCTTTATTGTCCTTTTTTCATGCTATTTTAGAGTTCGTTTTAGTTCGCTTAAGGCTGGTCAATCATCTCTAACCAAGGTTGGTTTATAAAAAATAATCGGAGAAAACTATGGCACCAGTACTTCGCAGTGCAACAACAACTCAAGGCAGGCGGATGGCAGGAGCTCGTGCCCTCTGGCGGGCCAATGGCATGACCAAGGATCAAATGAACAGACCGATAATTGCAGTGGTGAACTCGTTCACCCAGATGGTCCCCGGTCATGTCCATCTTCATACCATAGGGCAGGAGGTAAAAAAAATCATTGAGGCACAGGGATGCTTTGCCCCTGAATTTAATACCATTGCCATAGATGATGGGATTGCCATGGGTCATGCTGGTATGCTCTACTCTCTGCCTTCCCGTGAAGTGATTGCCGATTCAGTGGAATATATGATCAACGCTCACAGGGTGGACGGGATGATCTGTATTTCTAATTGTGACAAGATTACTCCCGGGATGTTGATGGCGGCCATGCGCCTTAATATTCCGGCTATTTTTGTTTCCGGCGGCCCTATGGAAGCCGGGAAGATGAATGATAAACCCTACGATCTTGTTGATGCCATGGTGCTTGCCGGTGACAGCTCAGTTAGTGATGAGGAAATTGCACTCATTGAGGAAATTGCCTGCCCGACCTGCGGTTCCTGCTCAGGGATGTTTACTGCCAATTCCATGAACTGTCTCAATGAGGCTCTGGGTCTGGCTCTGCCCGGCAACGGTACTGTCGTTGCTACCCATACAACCCGTAAGCAGTTGTTTGTAAAGGGAGCAGGCAGGATAGTTGAGATGTGTAATGCCTGGTATGACGGGGACGATGAGTCTGTTCTGCCCCGTTCAATTGCTACAAAAGCGGTTTTTGAAAACGCCATGGCCCTTGATATTGCCATGGGTGGTTCCACCAACACGGTTCTTCATTTTCTCTCCATTGCCCATGAGGCTGGGGTTGATTTTACTATGAAAGATATTGACCAGCTTTCCCGCCAGATACCAAATTTATGTAAGGTTGCTCCTTCTTCGTCTTATCATGTGGAAGATGTCAACCGGGCCGGCGGTGTATTGGCTATTCTCGCTGAGCTTGACCGAGCCGGTCTTGTTGACACCTCTGTCCATCGGGCTGATGGGCTGACCCTTGCGGAGGCTCTTGCCACTTATGACATTATGGCAGAAGATACTGTAAGCCGGGAGGCAATTGAAATATATAGCAGTGCCCCTGCCCGTAAAGGGCGAAATCTGGTCATGGCCTCCCAGTCAACTTCGTATGAGGAGCTTGATAAAGACCGGCAAAATGGTTGTATTCGTGATCTGGAAAACTGTTATTCAAGAGATGGTGGTCTGGCGGTGCTGTATGGGAATATCGCTGACAAGGGTTGTATTGTTAAAACTGCCGGGGTAGACCCTGATATTCTTCATTTTAAAGGTACTGCCAAAGTGTTTCATTCCCAGGAAGCTACCTGTGATGCCATTATGAACGGTGAGATCAAAGCCGGGCATGTGATTTTTATTGTTTATGAAGGACCAAAAGGTGGTCCTGGCATGCAGGAAATGCTTTATCCCACATCTTACCTTAAATCGATTCATCTCGGGAAAGCATGTGCCCTGGTTACCGATGGTCGTTTTTCCGGAGGAACTTCGGGGCTTTCCATTGGTCATGTCTCTCCGGAAGCTGCTGGTGGAGGTGCCATTGCCCTGGTCAGGGATGGTGATTCGGTGGACATTAATATCCCCCAAAGAAGTATTAACCTGATGGTCAGCCCTGAAGTGCTTGGGCAGCGCCGCAAGGATGAAGAAGCCAAAGGAGAGGCAGCTTTCAGCCCGAAGCGGGAGAGGATTATTTCCCCGGCTCTTAAGGCTTATGCCTTTTTTGTATCTTCTGCCGATAAAGGGGCGGTACGGATGGTTCCATAAGGTTTTAGCTTTCCATGGTTTATACCTGAGTGGAGAGATTTTCTAACTCGATAGCATAGGAATTTTCATTTTCGGGCAATTGTATCATCATGGTTATGTGTCACGCGTGGTGCGATATCATCAGCTGATGTCGTTAACTTTACAATTAATTATTATCAATTGATGGCGTTGTTAATTTAGCATAGTTACATTATAATTACTATTCACGCTAATTTAATCTGGAGGTGGTTATGTTGAATTGTCCTAATTGTACAAGCGATAATTTTATTAAGAGTGGCTTTATGAAGGGAAGCCAGCGTTATAAATGCAAGAACTGCGGGTTCCATTATACGGTATCTCAGAAATCAGATACATCAAGTAATGAACATCGCCGTACTGCATTAATCTTATATCTTGAAGGTTTGGGTTTTCGCTCTATAGGTAGAGTTTTGGGTTTTAGTCATGTAGCTGTATATAATTGGATTCGTGATTTTGGTGAAAAACTTGAAGACCTTAAAAGAGATGAAGCCGTTAAGATTGTAGAAATGGATGAGATGCATAGCTATGTTGGCTCAAAAAAAACTATTGTTGGATCTGGATTGCTGTTGATAGACTTGGAAAGCGATTTCTCCATTGTGTCACTGGGGATAGAAGCACGGAAACAGGAAAGCAGCTTTGGGAAGCCATAGAGGACAAGGAAATAGAGATGGTGGCAACGGATTACTGGAAGCCATACGAAGGTTTTGTGCCTCCTGAAAAGCACATACAATCAAAAGCAGAAACATTTACTGTCGAAGGTTACAATAGCTTGTTTCGTCATTTTCTTGCACGACTAAGACGGAAAACAAAGTGCTATAGCAAGTCTGAAAAAATGCTCAAACATTCTCTCTTAATGCTTATGACAAAACGCAACGAAGGGCTGAATCACTTAATAGCTATGCTAAATTAACAATGCCCGAATTTTTTATAATACTGCTTTGGTCGAAGAGGTAAGCGAGTTCGAAGTCTGCAGACATCCTGATTATGCTCGAAGCAGAAAATAAAATTGGCAGTAAATCATTCGTAAGCGCTACACTAAGTACATTCATTCCACCACAACCGGTGAGTTCAGTTGCT
>CAYRGM010000003.1:0-31625 GCA_964423765.1 uncultured Desulfobulbaceae bacterium | reverse complement strand
CAATAGTGGGGAATTACGGATTGCAACTTTGGGGATTTCTATTATGCACAAAACAATGGATTATGGATCACTCTTGAAATTACCGTATACAGCCTGCTGCTTGCCACGGTTATAGGTCTGTTCACTGCCCTCCTGCGTTTATCCGGTTCCCTAGCAGGTCGCATTGTTGCCAGAACTTATCTTGAGATTATCCGTAATACTCCCCTGCTTGTCCAGATCTTTTTTCTTTACTTTGTTTTGGCTCCAATCTTTGAACTGGATCGATTTTTAGCCGCAATTATAGCTTTAAGCCTATTTGAAGGAGCCTATATCTCTGAAATTTTTAGGGCAGGGATTGTTTCCATTAAACGGGGTCAGTGGGAGGCGGCCTACGGCCTTGGTTTGTCACCTTTTGCCACCTACCGATTTATCATTCTACCCCAGGCATTAAAACGGGTTCTGCCGCCATTTACCTGATCATTACCCTGAGTCTTTCCGTCGTGGTCAATATCCTGGAAAAACATTTTGACCCAGAAATTCAACGTGGATGAGAATATAACCAGCACGACTTAAAGGTGCCTTAAGCAAATTGGTCAGACATTAAGAAACTATACAAGGTGGTCGCTACGGTATCTACAGGCCGTAACGGCTGATTTTTCTATCAAAAACTCTAAAACAGGAGAAGAAAAAAATGAAGAGAAACAAAATGTTTGTACATGTACTGATTGCAGCCATAATTCTGATGGGATTTACAATCCCGCCAGTCATCGGTGGTGAGTTACAGCAGCAACTGATTCAAGAAAGTACCCTGGAGACGATCATCAGTCGCGGTACCATCCGAGTGGGCATGGATGTGTTTGTTCCATGGGCGATGAAAGACAAAAAAGGAGAGTTAATTGGTTTTGAGATTGATGTTGCCAGAAAACTTGCAGAGGATATGGGAGTAAAAATTGAATTTGTACCCACCAAATGGTCGGGGATTATCCCTTCTCTACTGACTGGAAAATTTGATATCATTATCGGTGGAATGAGCGTTACTCCCCAGCGGAATTTAAAAATAAATTTCACTAATCCATATTATTACTCAAGCCAGGGGTTATTAGCCAATGCAGAAAAAAGCAAAGGCTTCTCACCTGCTGATTTCAACAACCCCGATATTACCCTGGTTGCCCGGCTTGGCTCGACTGCAGCTATCGCTGCAAGAAAGAACTTCCCCAAAGCTAAATTGCTGCTCTTTGATAATGAACCTGCCGCTGTGCAGGAGGTTCGTAACGGTCGGGCCCATGCCATGGTAGCGGCTCAACCACTCCCGGCACATATGGCCGCTGATAACCCGGAACTTTTAATTTCCCATAAACTGGAGCTGATGAAGGAACCCATCGCCTTTGGTTTGCGTAAAAGCGATTTTGATGCGGTAAACTTTTTTAACAACTGGATAGAAATGGTCAAGGCAAAGGGCTGGATTGATGAAAGGTATGAGTACTGGTTTATGGGTCGCGACTGGAAAGATAAGGTTAAGTAAATTGCTGATATAATCAGCATGGATAGACCCCCAAGCGAACCAGAACGGACATTCAAGCGACAATAACAAATATCTAAATTCATGATTCACCCCAAGCGTTCCTCTCTTAAATTAGATGTATTGATACTTACCCTGTTGCTTGGGGTTCTAGGTTTTGTCGCCTATCGAATAACCGTTGATCTTAACTATAACTGGAACTGGGGGGTTATCCCCCAGTTTATTTTCCGTTATGACGAAGCATCTGGCCGTTGGGTGTCCAACTATCTTTTCCATGGCTTACTGACTACCATACGGCTCAGCCTCTGGTCTGGATTTTTTGCCCTGCTGATCGGGATTTTCATGGCCATGGCCAGAACCGGTAAAAGCCTGTTCTGGCGTATGGTCTCCCGCAGCTATGTAGAGTTAATGCGTAATATTCCGCCGTTGGTATTGATTTTCATCTTTTATTTTTTTTTAGCCGGCCAGTTGATGCTTCTGTTGGGCATCGACGATCTGGTTCGAAACAGTGGGGAACAAACACTGGCAATTATCAACCTGTTATTTTGTCAACCTGAGCAACTATCGTCTTTTACAGCGGCAGTAATTACCCTGTCAATATTTACAGGAGCATATATAACTGAAATTATCCGGGCCGGTATCCAAGGAGTGGAACGACATCAATGGGAGGCCTCATTTGCACTGGGCTTAACCCGCAGGCAGACCATGCGGCATATCATTCTTCCCCAAGCCATACGCCAAGTGTTACCGCCGCTGGCCGGTCAGTTTATTTCCTTGATCAAGGACTCTGCCATTGTCTCAATTATTTCCATTCAGGAGTTATCCTATATGGGTATTCAACTGATGGCATCCACATACCTGACCATTGAAGTCTGGGTAACCATTGCACTCATGTATTTAACGCTAACCCTGCCGACATCCATAGGGGTGAGCTGGCTGGAAAAAAAGTTCGCCAAAGAAAAAGCGTAACAGTTTAGCCATGCTCTTCAATAAATTTTCTGACTTCTCCGCTCAAACCAAGCCCGGCACCAAATTCTTCCAACCAGTTCCGTTCCGCTTCAGTGTCTATCTCGATGGCCGCTACTGCCAGCATATACATACCTTTTGCCAATGAGATGTCGCTGACCCCTGCACAGAGTTCTACCACTGGTCTGGGATCATGCAGCTCTTTAAGCAAAAACATCTTTTCTTCAGTCGTTAAATCAACATTTCGCATCTTATCCAGAATATTACGTTCCTCCATCTCATCAAGAACTCCATCGGCATGGGCAGCCGCAACCATGACCTGAATCATGCGAATGGCAATTTCATCATGAGGCAGCCCGGACGATGACTCCATAATCTGAGTTGTAACAGTCCCTGATGATGAAGATACCGGAACCACATCTACTGAGCGGGCAGGTGCAGGTGCATTATCAGTCTCGTTAACGGTTACAGACGAGGGAGGCGGAGGAGGAGGAACCGATGGGGCATGACCGCTGGCAGTAGATGGCGGGATAACTTTAGTGCTGTTGTCTTTCTTCTGGCTTTTTAGAATCTCATAAGCTCCAACCCCAAGACCAATGGCAGTCATCAGGGCAGGTCCACTAACAACAGAGCTGAGCAGGCCTTTCCTTTTCCATTTTTTCCCTTTCTTACCCTTCTTACCGCCCCCTAGACCGGGGATGGCGTTTCCTATAATTTTTGTCAGTAACTGTTCAGGATTAAACACAGATTCACCTCATCTTTTTATGTAACTATTCAGCGAGCTGAACAAACTCCCATAATCTTGGGCTGTAACTATTCAGCTGCACTCCACGGAGTCTTGTTCCTCACCAAATTAAAAATCCCCATTTAGAACACATCCGTTAACCGCCACAATCAGCCTCTCCCCCTTTTAACTTATAAAGCCCATGAGACAAAGCTGGCAGTACGGCTTCGATATTCTCCCGTGCCGCCCTTTCACTGCCGGGCAGGTTAATAATTAAACTTGTCCCTCTGATACCAGCTATACCCCGTGACCACACAGCCTGCCCTGTTTTTCTCAGGCTTGCCTGACGCATGGCCTCGGCAATGCCTGGTACTTCACGATTGATAACCTGCCTCGTTGCTTCCGGGGTACGGTCTGAAGGTGAAACTCCGGTTCCGCCAGTAGTAATAATAATATCCACTTTTTTTTTGTCAACCCATTCAACCAGGGTCGAGCGAATATCTTTCTCATCATCGGCAATGATCCGGCAAACAACCACTTCATACTCCTGCCGGCAAGCAAAAAGCTCTGCCAGCATCGGACCGCTGGTGTCTTCCCTTTCCCCGCGAGACCCCTTGTCGCTCAAGGTTAGAATACCCACACTGTATACAGTCATTATCCTCCACCTGAATCCGTGATCATCCGCTGACACTGCATCTTTACTGCCTTTACCTGCCTGATATAGCTAAACTATTATCAAACAGGTAAAGGCAGCAAAGCTACAGCACCAGCGAACGATCACTAATTCAGACTCCATTCCTGAGCTTTGCAATAACCTTTTCATAAAGATGAGTCGGCACTTCTTCATAATGGGAAGATTTAACGATGAATGAACCGCGACCACCGGTCATGGAAGTCAGGTCCAAAGCATAAAGCTGCACCTCTGCCTGGGGAACGAGGGCACGGATAATCTCATGATTATCCATGGCATCCATACCCAAGACCTTGCCCCGACGGCTATTCAGATCACCCATGATATCACCAACATGATCTGCATCCACCCTTACCTCTATTTCCATAATCGGCTCCAGCAGAATCGGTTCAGCCTGCTCGACACCCTTTTTAAAAGCGAGAGAACCGGCAATTTTAAACGCCATTTCAGAAGAGTCAACATTATGAAACGAGCCATCTATAAGATTTACCCGAACATCAACAAACGGGCAACCGGCAATAACCCCTTTCTCCATGGCCTCGATAATACCTTTTTCAACAGCAGGTCGATACTGCTGGGGAATAACTCCGCCCACAATTGAATCGACAAACTCAAACCCTTCCCCCCTCGCTAAGGCTGACATCTCAATGGTACAATCACCAAACTGTCCCCGGCCGCCTGACTGTTTCTTATGTTTACCCTGAACAGTAATACTTCCTCTTATGGTCTCACGGTACGGAATTTTCGGGATTCCCAGCTCCATTTCAACCCCAAACTTCCTTTTTATTTTCTCACCAATCACTTCAAGATGGACCTGCCCCACCCCGGAGATCAGGATTTCATTGGTTTGCGGTTCACGGGTCAACTTCAGGGTCAGGTCTTCATCCAGCATCCGGGTAATGGAGGAAAACACTTTTTCCTCATCTCCTGCCTTGGCACTTACCGCATAAGAAATAACCGGAGACCTGGGTTCAAAAGGATCATAACAAATTGAATGACCCCGATTACCATCACAAAGAGTATCGCCGGTGGCAGTTTCCTTCAACTTGGCAACCGCGACAATCATCCCCGGGACCACTGTATCCACCGCCTTTTGTTCTTTACCCTCCATGATGAACAGATGCCCGAATCTCTCATAAACATCCTTGGTTGAATTATAAAAGCTATCTCCACTTAAAGTTCCGGAAAAAACCCGAAAGATTGTCAACCTGCCGGCAAAGGGGTCCGCCATTGTCTTGAAAACCTGGGCGGAAAATGGTTCATCAACAGTTCCCTGCCGCTCGACAAGCTCAGTTTCAGGGTCAGTACCCAGCTTAGCCGGTCTCTCTTGTGGTGAAGGAAGAAAATCAATAATAGTGTCTAACAGAACACTTGTTCCCTTGTTCTTCAAGGACGACACCGCACAGACCGGGGTAAGTTTTACGGCAAGAACAGCCGCCTTCAGCCCGCCCGCCAGCTCTTGCCTGCTCAACTCCCCTTCTTCAAGAAATCTTTCAATAAGATCATCATCGGTTTCTGCCACATACTCCATTAATTTTTCCCTAAGAGCATAAACTTCATCCTCCATATCGCCAGGTATCTCACCCGGGGTTACTTTACCGCTAAAATCGTCATTAAAGTATAGAGCCCGGTTACCGACAATATCAACAACTCCTACAAAAGAGTCTTCCGCTCCAATGGGCAGGTAGAGGACAACCGGTTTTAGATCAAAATTTTCTTTTATTTCATCTATGGTTTTCTTGAAATTTGCCCTTTCCAGATCCATTCGAGTGATACAGATTACGCACGGTAGATGATTTTTTTGGACAAATCTAACGAATTTCTCGGTCTGATTACGGACTCCGAGAACAGCGCCAATCGTGAGCAAAGCACTGTCTGCCACCCTTACCGCAAATTTGGTTTCATTGACAAAGTTGTCAACACCGGGTGTATCAGCCAGAAAAATTTCATTTTTATTCCATTTCAGATGATGAAAGGCAGTACTTATAGACACATTTCGCCTGATTTCCTCCGGCTCAAAATCCATCACCGACGAACCATCGTCCACCTTACCTATCCTGTTAACGACCCCTGCGGTAAAAAGCATGGCCTCGGCAAGAGTTGTCTTACCGCTGTTTCCATGGCCAATAATAACAGTATTTCTAATCTGTCCTGTATCCTGCATACACACCACCTCCGACAAAGCGGGTAAACTATTATGATTAAATCCTGATAAAATGCTATATGGACAAGAAATATGATATATATCAGACCTTGTAAATTGATAATTGATAATTGAGAATTATCAACCACACAAGGGGCTTGATTATCGGGGGCAGAGAAAGCTGAACAAGAAAATTGTCCAAAAATAGGGCGTTTTTAAAAGGCGTTTACGATGTCTGTATATAAAAAAACTCTGACAGAAAATCTGATTTTATATGAAACTGGCAGTTATACCTATCCATACCACCACGACCACCTTTTATAGTCCACCTATGGGGCTAACCAATCAAAGCCAGCCATGCTGGTTTATATTCATATCAGCCTTATCAAGTCAAGCAATAACCGCCTCCGATGAAAGAACCAATCCACTCAGTCAATAAAAAAACAAAACCGGATGGCTCATCCGAGACAATTGCCCGCTCAGCCGGAATAGTTGCTATTGCCATAATCTGCAGCCGGGTTCTCGGTCTGGTACGCGAGCAGGTCTTTGCCGGCATGTTCGGGGCCGGAACCGATTTTGATGCATTTGTCGTAGCGTTTCGTATTCCCAATTTACTGCGGGATCTCCTTGGCGAAGGTGCCCTTGCCGCCGCTTTTGTTGCGGTATTTGCCAAGTATGATTCCAAATTCGGAGCCGAAGAAACCTGGAAATTAGCCTCAACAGTCTTGACTTTTTTCGCCTGCTTTCTGGCAATATTAACCATTATCGGTATTTCTTTCTCCGATTCAATAGTTAATCTTATCTCTCCTGGCTTTGCCAATATTCAAGGTAAAACTGAACTTACCACTCTGATGACCAAAATAATGTTTCCTTTTCTCATCTTCGTTTCTCTCTCAGCAGTGGTTATGGGGATGCTCAACACGAAAGGAAAATTTTTCATGCCGGCTCTGTCTTCAGCTTTCTTCAATCTTGGTTCAATTATTGGCGGGGTCAGCCTGGCCCTGCTGTTTCCGAGATACGGATGGCCCGCTATTGCCGGCATGGCCTGGGGCACATTAATTGGAGGAGCACTGCAACTTCTCGTCCAGATTCCAACTCTATTAAAGACAGGATTCAGATTTACCCCCAGCTTTAACTTCTCGCATCCCGGTCTGAAAGAAATCCTTCTTCTGATGCTGCCGGCAACCATTGGTTTGTCAGCCACCCAGATGAATATTTTCGTCAATACCAACTTTGCTTCAGGATGTATCGAAGGTTCAGTATCATGGCTTAACTACGCCTTTCGCCTGGTTCAGCTTCCCATCGGCATGTTCGGAGTGGCAATTTCCATCGCAGCTCTGCCGATAATTGCCCGTTACGCCGCCCAAAAAGATCTAAACGGACTCCGACAGACCTTTACCTCATCGCTCCTGATGGTTTTTGCCCTCACGATTCCGGCCAGCGCCGGTCTCATCATCCTTGCCGAGCCTATAATCAGGCTTATTTATGAGCGGGGAGCTTTCACTGCCTTTGACACAAGCCAGACTGCTCTCGCCCTCAGCTGCTATGCTGTCGGTCTGTTTGCCTACTCTTCCGTAAAGGTCATGGTGCCGATTTTTTATGCCCTTAACTGTACCAAATATCCGGTAATCGGTAGTTTTCTTGCAGTTGGAGTAAATATAATCATTATCACCCACACCATTGACAGGTTTCAACATGCCGCCATTGCCCTGTCAACCTCAATAGTTATGGGATTAAATTTTCTCTTTCTTGCAGCTATCCTCTATAAAAAAATACAGGGATACTCAATGAAACAGATTGGCAGCGGTCTCATCAAAATTGGTTGTGCAACAATAATTATGTCCGGAGGGATTTTCTGGCTTATGAACATCATCAGACCATTTCTTGAAGGAGCTATTTTCGGACAGCTGTTTGGAGTGTTACTATTGGTATTTACAGGAATAGTTTTATACGGCACCAGCCTGCACCTGCTTAAACTGCCAGAATTTACAATGATAGTGGATAAAATCAGGGCAAGGTTATGGACATCGTAAATTGAGAATTGATAATTGATAATTTTCGAACATCAAAAGGGCTTAATTATCAGGGGGCAGGAAAAGGAGTATAGAAGATTGTCCAAAAAACAGAGTGTTTTTAGAGGGCGTTTACGATATCTGTATTCAGCGAAATGAACAAACTTCCATAATCTTAGGCTGTAACTATTCATCAAGGGTAGACCTCGTAAACGCCCTGTTTTTTGGACAATTTTTTATGGTCAAGAATTATCAATTATCAATTATCAATGTCTGTTCTCCTGAAAAATACAGACCACAATCAGGACAACTTCCGGTGCTGGTTGGAAACGAACAACCACATGCCGGACAGGTGGCCTGTTCATCCATGGTGTTAAAAACAATGCCGACATTGCTTGTGTCATATTCAGCAAGAGAAGTGGTGCTAACATGCTCAGCGTCAAGCAGAGCGGTAACTGCCTCAACATCCTCCCTGCGAACCTTGAGCAATACATCAGCGCCAAAACAACCTTTTCCGCAATCAGATTGATTATTACTCAAAATAGATGGCAACGAGGCTTTTGCCAACAAATTCTGCAAACCTTTCATCTGAACAATTGGTCCCTTGCGAACAGTCACAAGCTCATCATCCGGATGAATTTCCATGGAACGACCGGCAAGAACACGATCTTCTTTATCCTGCATAGCCTGCAAAGCCAAACCGGTGAGAAGCGATGCCCCACAATCAGCGCATTGTTCAATCTCTGCCCGATACTCTTCCTCGCAATCCAGACAATACTTCAAACCATCATCTATTATCAAATTCATAATGTTTTTTTATATAACCCCAAAATGTTTATCTTTAGAGTTCGCCCAATCTATTCCAGTCCTGCTGGTGACTGTTGACAATATCCATAAATCATGAACATCATAAAACATAACGACTCAAATCCTCATTTGCAGAGATATCAGCTAATTGATCCATGACATACTCGGAAGTTATGACGAATTCTTCATCATCCCGTTCCGAGGCATCAAAAGAGATTTCATCAAGTACCCGCTCCATAACAGTATGAAGTCTCCTCGCCCCAATGTCTTCTGTCGTCATATTCACTTGAGCAGCTATTGCCGCCATCTTCCGGATCGCTGATTCTTCAAACTTAAGTGAGATACCCTCAGTTGCCAGCAGAGCTGTATACTGTTTGATCAAAGCGTTTTTCGGCTCGGTGAGAATACGGAGAAATTCATCCTCGCCCAAAGCATCCAGCTCAACCCGGATGGGAAAACGCCCCTGCAGTTCAGGAACCAGATCAGAGGGTTTGCAGATATGAAAAGCACCAGCGGCAATAAACAGAATATGATCTGTCTTCACCGGGCCGTACTTTGTGGTTACCGTTGCACCTTCAACAATGGGCAGTAAATCACGCTGAACACCTTCCCGTGAAACATCAGGCGAACTGGAACCGCCACCGCCGCGGGAAGCTATCTTGTCTATTTCATCTAAAAAAATTATCCCGGACTGCTCAGTTCTGCGAATGGCTTTTTCAGTAACAGTTTCCATGTCAATCAGCCGCTCCGACTCTTCCCTGATCAATAGTTCAAGAGCTTCTGTAACCCGAACTTTTCGCTGCTTTTTTTTGCCGGGGAAAAAATTTGAAAAAGCATCCTGCAGAGAAGACTGCATTTCCTCCATGCCAGATGCAGAAAACACCTCGACTATCGGTCCGCTTGGAGTCTCGGTGACTTCGAGTTCAACTAATCTATCATCAAGTTTGCCCTCTTTCAGCATCCGCCGCATTTTTTTTCTGGTCATAGAGCTATTATTTTCCTGAGCAGAAACTTCCACATCTTCCTGATGTCCTATGGCAATAATATTGCTATCATTATTTATATTTTCAGCAGAAACCGGCGAGCGGGGCGGAACCGGCAACAATAGATCAAGGAGCCTTTCTTCCGCCATGGCTGCCGCCTTTTCCGAGACCCCCTCCTCCTCCTCCTTATTGACCATGTTTACTGCAAGTTGGGTAAGATCCCTGATCATGGATTCCACATCCCGACCCACATAGCCCACTTCAGTGAATTTAGATGCCTCTACTTTTATAAATGGCGAATCAGCCAGTTTTGCCAAGCGTCTAGCAATCTCTGTCTTGCCAACCCCGGTCGGACCAATCATGATAATATTCTTCGGGGCTATTTCATCTCTCAGATCAGGATCAACCTGCTGTCTCCGCCAACGGTTCCTAAGGGCAATACCCACAGAGCGTTTTGCTGCACCTTGACCGATGATATAGCGATCAAGAGCCTTAACCGTTTCCCGGGGAGTAAGAGTATTATTTGTCATCAGTTATATCTACCTCTAATTGTTCCACAACAATATTTTGATTAGTATATACACAAATGGACGCTGCGATTTCCATGGCTGACCTAGCAATTTCAGGGGCATCAAGTTCTGTATGCCTGATCAAAGCAGAGGCAGCGGCATAGGCATAAGAACCACCTGAACCAATAGCCAGCACCCCGTCATCCGCCTCAATCACATCTCCAGTTCCCGAAAGAAGCAATGAATAATCCTTATCCACTGCAATCAACATAGCCTCCAGCCGCCGCAAATACTTGTCGGTTCGCCAGTCTTTGGCAAGCTCAACAGCGGCCCGCATCAGGTTACCATTAAACTGTTCAAGCTTCTGATCAAGTTTGTCATAAAGAGTAAAAGCGTCAGCCGTAGAACCAGCAAAGCCGGTGATTACCTTGTCATGATACATTCTTCTGACTTTGCGGGCCTGATGTTTAATCACGGTCTGCCCAAGACTAACCTGACCATCACCAGCCACCACCACCATCCCTCTATGCCTGAGGGCAAGTATTGTTGTTGAGCGGGTTTTTACCATTTATTTATTTCTCCTTTTTTTTATGCTGTTTATCAAAAAACAGAGAACAGAAGTCAGAAAATGGGAATTGTTTTGTTAGATTATTTCCGGGCCAGAGGATGAGCCTGGTCATAAACCCTAGTCAAATGTTCCATATTAACATGGGTATATTTCTGCGTAGTTGACAGACTTACATGACCAAGCAGCTCCTGGACAACCCGCAGGTCAGCTCCCATTTCCAGCAGGTGGGTGGCAAATGAATGTCTCAACCCGTGGGGGGTAACCATGACTTGAATCCCTGCCCGCCGGCCATACTCTTGCACCATCCTCTCAACACTTCGGCTACTGAGCCTGGTACCACGGCTGTTAAGAAATAAAGCCTCCCGCTCAGCAACATATCCCCGCTCAATTCTGGCGATTATCAGAGAGTTACGAAAAGGAAAATATTTTTTTAGCACTTCTGATGCAGCACAGCCAAACGGAATAAGTCGTTCTTTTTTCCCCTTGCCCAGCACTATTATCATTCCGGCTTTAAAGTCAAGGTCGTTGAGGTTGCTGCCTGTCAACTCCGAGACCCGCATCCCCGTGGAGTAAAGCAGTTCCATCACAGCCTTGTCCCTATACTCAAACCTATCCTGTTTACCCGGAGCATCAAGTAAACAGAAGACCTCGTCAATGGTAAGAAAAGAAGGAATATAACGAACCAGTTTCGGATTGGCAATACCAGCAAGCGGATTTTTCCTGATCATTTGCTCTTTAAGCATATAACGAAATAAAGTTCGCAGAGCAGACAACTTTCTTGCCACAGTCGCAGGGGCGTTACGACCATGCAGATCAGCAATAAAGCACCGGATAGTTTCTACCTGTAATGGATCCTGCCCCTCATTTGCTTCACACCATGAGGTTAGATCTTTTATATCAAGTAAATACGAATCAACTGTTAACTGAGAAAAACCCCTTTCAATGAGCAGCCAGTTTTTAAAACCGTCAACAGGGAGATTTGGGTTTCTGATTATGGAATCGGTCATCTATCTTCTATCATCTGCCTGGTATGGAATTTTACCTTGAAAGGTGTCTATTTACAGTTTATAATATAAAATTATTCTGTTTTGTCTGCATTATAAATAATCAGCATGGCTCAAGCAGATTGACCGGACCTTAAGCAAACTGTGCAAGAGATCGGTGCAGATCAAGCTAAAAAATCGCTCAACTCAGGATTATATATCAGCAGGGCATTTTTTAAAAGCCCAAAACCAGGAACCTATACATTGACATGGTAAAAAAAACATTTGAGAGCGGTCTTCGCCAACTGGAATCAATCACCGAGGCTCTTGAAGCGGGTGAGCTTAGCCTGGAAAAGAGTCTTAAGAAGTTTGATGAAGGAATTGCCTTGGTCGAATTTTGCAATTCAAGACTTGACGAAGCGAAAACAAAAGTTGACCTGCTCCTAAAAAAAGAAAACAAACTGGAGACCATACCCTTTGAAGAAAATTCTTCTACCTGAATTGAGCAATTTTATAACGAAGATATGTGGTAACTATTCAGCTGCACTCCACGGAGTCTCACAAGTTCGCTTACCTCTTCGCCCATTTCGGAGTCTCGTTCCTCGCTTACCTGGTACAGATCAAGTTATAAAATCGCTCAACTCAGGTATAAGTTTTTCTCTTTTCTTTATCCTCTTCAATCCCTCACCCTCAACAGTTTAGTTAACAGACAAAATCACATGCCCAAAAAAGCTGGACGAATAAACCTAAGAAAGAACCTGCTATCTTCCATAGATTCCCCAACTGACATGCGGAAGCTGTCAATGGAAGAGCTACAAATCCTTACCGGAGAGATACGCAAAAAAATAATCCATACAGTCTCTGATACCGGTGGTCATCTGGGTCCCTGTCTTGGTGTAGTAGAGCTGACCATTGCCCTTCATTTTGTTTTCAACACACCTGAAGATAAGATAATCTGGGATGTCGGTCATCAGACCTACGCCCATAAATTACTTACCGGCAGGCAGGATAAATTTCATACCCTGCGACAATATAAAGGAATCAGTGGCTTTCCCAAACGGAAAGAGAGTCCTTATGATGTGGTCGAAACCGGTCATAGTTCCACATCAATTTCATACGGATTAGGTATAACCACCGCCAAAAGCCTTCATCGGGATAAGAGCAAAGTTATTTCCGTAATTGGCGACGGTTCCATGACAGCTGGTCTTGCCTTTGAGGGGTTAAACCAGACCGGTCATATGGATAAGGATCTTATTGTTATCTTAAACGATAATGAGATGTCTATTTCCCCCAATGTTGGGGCGATGTCAAGTTTTTTAAACAGAAAGCTCACCGGCAAAACAGCCCGCCGGCTGCGCGATCATATTGAAAAAAGCCTGATGTCATTTTCCTCAGTGGGAGAAAACATTCTTTCCGTGCTCAGGAAAAGTGAAGAGAGTTTAAAAGGTTTTTTCACCCCGGGAATGTTGTTTGAGGCATTTAAATTTCAATATATTGGGCCCATACCCGGTCATGAACTTGAAAATTTGATTGGAACTCTGAGAAATGTCAGAGATCACAGCCATGGTCCGGTTCTCGTCCATGTCCTGACCACCAAGGGAAAGGGATATAAACCGGCTGAAACCAATCCTGATAACTACCACGGAATTGGACCTTTTGAGATTAAAAACGGCAAAGCTAAAACGAAAAACAGAACAGAGTCAAAAAACATAAAAAGCATAAAAAAAACATACACGGAAGTTTTCGGAAACACCCTCTGTCACCTCGCAAAAAAAGATGAACGAATAGTTGCAATTACAGCAGCTATGTCGGCAGGAACAGGGTTGCTGAATTTCAGTAAAAAATTCCCGGAGCGTTTTTTTGATGTCGGTATAGCAGAACAACATGCAGTAACCTTTGCCGCCGGTCTTGCCATGGAAGAAATGAGACCGGTTGTTACAGTGTATTCAACCTTCATGCAGAGAGCCCTTGACCAGATTATCCATGATGTCTGTCTCCCTGATCTGCCGGTTATCTTTGCCCTAGATCGCAGCGGGGTTGTAGGAGATGACGGCCCAACCCACCATGGTATTTTTGATATATCTTTTCTGCGTTTCATCCCCAACCTGACCCTGATGGCCCCAAAAGATGAAAATGAACTACAGCAGATGATCTATACTGCCATCAACCAAAACAGTCCCGTGGCTATCCGCTATCCCCGTGGTTACGGAATCGGCACTGTTGTTGACAATAACCACACAATACTTCAAATGGCCAAAGCTGAGTTGTTGCGCACAGGTCACGATGTCCTGCTTCTACCCATAGGAAATCGTGTCCACCCTGCCCTTGAGGCTGCGAAGGGTCTGGAACAATTAGGCATAGATGCGGCTGTTATCAATCCCCGTTTTATTAAACCGTTAGATAACGAGCTGATCGGTCACTGGGCAGAGAAAACAGGAAGAGTGGTTACGGTTGAAGATAATGTGAAACAAGGGGGGTTTGGCAGTGCTATCTTGCAGATGTTAGCTGAACTTCATCTTAATATTCCGGCACGGATTCTTGGCTATGATAATATTTTTATTGAACAGGGACCGCAGGAAACCCTATGGCATAATGCCGGTATTGATGCCGCCGGCATTATCAAGGGTACTCTTGAGGTTATGAAACAATGATTTTCAGATATTTATTATTTTTGTAACTATTCAGCTGCACTCCATCTCCGCCCATTTGAGCTTCTTAAGTAACATTAGTACGCTGCAAAGCTCAAAATGGACGGATATAAAGCACATCTGAACAGTTACAGCCTAAGATTATGGAAGTTTATTCAGCTCGATGAATAGTTACTTATTTTTTTTAGCTGAAGTTTCCCGCTTTTATTTTTATGGCAAATCTTCCAAAACATTGTATCTTGCTGAAATATTGGATATTTATCTTGAGGGACAGGATTCGTGCGTTAAGGAATAATAAAATGGGGTTTTGTTAGTTGCATGGCAAACACCGCAAAAAATAAATTCATTCCCCTGCTGTGGTGTGTCACAGCAGTTTAAGAAGCTTTGAAAAGCGGGAAACTTCAGTTTTTTTAGTACCTTACTCCTAAAAGTCTATTATAAAAAACAGGTAAGCACAGACCCCTAAAAAATCAGCGGCATTTATAGTCTATAATTCTCAATTCTCAATTATTAAATACAACACTCTCACTAATTATCAATTCTCAATTATCAATTCTCAATTTAACTGCATCCTTAAACCCGATAATATCCCCGATACCAGTCAACAAAGTTTCTGATTCCCTCTTCAATGGTGGTCTGCGGTTTAAAATCTATTTCCCTGACCAGGTCATCCACATAAGCCCAGGTGGCAGGGACATCACCTTCCTGCATGGGCAGAAAGTTTTTCTCTGCCTTCTGGCCAAGACATTCTTCCAGAACTTCAATATAACGCATCAGCTTTTCTTTGGAGTTATTGCCTATATTATATATCCGCCAGGGACAATAACTTGAACCGGCATCAGGTACATCACCACTCCAGTTAGAGTCAGGTTCTGGTAAATGCTCCAACAGGCGGACAACACCTTCAACAATATCATCTATATAGGTAAAATCCCGTTCCATATTACCGTTGTTGAATACATTGATGGGTTTACCCTCCAGAATAGCCTTGGTAAACAAAAACAATGCCATATCCGGTCGTCCCCAGGGGCCATAGACCGTAAAAAAACGCAAGCCGGTGGTGGGCAGCTTAAAAAGATGACTGTAGCTATGGGCCATCAGCTCATTGGCTTTTTTGGAGGCTGCATAAAGGGAGACCGGATGGTCAACATTATCATGAACAGAAAAAGGCATTTTGGTATTGGCCCCGTACACGGAACTTGATGAGGCGTAGAGCAGGTGACTGACCCCATTATGTCTGCACCCTTCGAGAATATTGACAAAACCAACCAGATTTGTATCAACATACGAGTGAGGATTTTCAAGGGAATAACGAACTCCGGCCTGGGCGGCAAGGTTAACAACTCCATCAAACTGCTCCAGATCAAACAGCTCCGCCATCTTTTCCCGATCAGCCAGGTCAAAATTGGCATGACTGAAACAGTCATGGGGAGTTAACTCAGAGAGCCGTGACTTTTTCAATTCAGGATCATAATAATCATTAAGATTGTCAAGCCCGACCACTGTCATTCCCTTTAATAAAAGTCGTTTTGACAAATTATGCCCTATAAAACCAGCGGCTCCGGTGACCAGAACTTTTTTCATTTTAATTTCATTCTCCAGGTTTATTTATACATGTAAACTTTCTTGGTTATTCAAAAAAAATACCCGAACGCTCACGGATTCAGGTGTTAATCAATCATCAAAATCCCCGGCAGGCCCCTTGTCAGTATCTAACTCTTTTGCCATCTCTCTTATCTTTTCTTCGCTCCAATCTTCCGGAGATTCAATCCGTCCTGTTTTTGAGCCAAGGTCATATGAACCGGCTGCCAGTATGGCATCAACTGCATATTTAGCCGTATCACCGGCATTAAAAACCTCAACCAGCAATGAGTAAACAAAATCCTCAACCCGCCGGGTCATTCGTTCACGAACAGACGCAGGCTGACCCATGATTTTATTTTCAAAGACAATGTTCAGTTTTTTATAATTACCACCTGACCATCCCTGGCTCCCGGCATACTCACACATCTCATCCCAGAGCTTTTCGGTTACCCCTTCTCCCTTGATCTTGATGAATTCACCCTGTTCATCAAGGATGGCATTACCATAATCATTAACAACCAGCCCCCAGGAAACCATTTGGAGAGCTGTGGCAACATTGGCCTTGGTGGTACTTGTTTTGGCAACAATTTCACGAAGACGATCAGAATTATTACCGGATGTCCCATGCTGAGCTCCAGATATGCCAAACTCTGCCAGGGCCTTATGAATCTCTGCGGTCAGCTCCACATTGATACCCTGGGCAGAAGCCTCAATCCCATGGGTTGTCCCGTTGTTCAGGGCAATCCAGTCGGGAAATATATCATGGGCATTGAGTCCCCGGATAATAAATAGAGCCTCATCTTTACTGGAAAGTCCATATTTACCTTTGATTTCTCCAACCTCAGTCTCGTAACCCGCCCAGGCCGGAAAGAATTTAGCCAGCTCAATACTTGCCAACAGGTTATCATCATCGAGCATATGGGAGGCATCGATGGCAATCGAGGTTATGCCCGCTTCAAAGAGAGTGGGAATTTCAATTCTTGCAAAGGAAATATCTTCAGGTTTTTTAATTCCATAATGATCAGCATGAATAGCCACCGGCACAGTAATACCAAGCTCATTACAGACGGCATCAACCTGCCTTGCCATATTCCAGTAATTAGTTGGACAGTAAAAAGAGGCTCCGCCTTCGGAACGGGCAATTTCAATAATAATGGCAGCCCTGGCCCTCTGAGCTGCCCGCAGAGCCCCGCGAATAATAATATGACTGCGACCATTGGCTGCCATTGTCATGGCCTTACCCTTCTTAAGCATGGCCAGATCGATCACCTTACCGCTGACAATTAATGCCTTTGAATTGGGAAACAATGAAGAAATGTTAGGGGGACGACCAATCTCAAGAGCTTTGCCAAAATCATCTGTATACGACATAATTAATCTCCTTTTTTCTGGTAATTATCCACACTTATATTCGTATCAATATCCATAACTGTCATCTCATTCTCCTTATTTCAGACATCATAAACGCCCTCTAAAAACACTCTGTTTTGGGGACAATTTTCTGTACTTCTTTCCCTGCCCCCTGATAATTAAGCCCTTTTGATGTTCAAGAATTATCAATTATCAATTTACGATGTCTGTATCTTTGACCACTTCCTCTTTAATATCAAATCCTCTGAAAGTTTTTTTTGCAAATATGGATACAGCTATAATACTTATCTCATAAAGAACAATAATCGGCCCGGCCATTAAGAATTGATTCACCACATCCGGGGTTGGGGTAAGCACAGCCGCGACAACAAAAGCAAGAAGTATGGAATATTTTCTATGCTTTTTCAAAAAAGATCCGCTGATTAGCCCTGCTTTGGCGAGGAAAACCATAAGGACCGGCAGCTTAAATATAAGACCAAAGGCAATCAATAATCGAAGAGCCAACGAAAAATACTCACTCACCCCCGGCATCGGAGATAATATCTCACTGTAATAGCCAACAAAAAAACTAAAAGCCGGAGGAAAGACAACAAAATAACCAAAAGCTACCCCCCCTATAAAACAAAGGGTTGATACCAGGGTAAAAGGCAGAAGAACACTTTTTTCATGTTTATACAGACCAGGGGCAATAAACCGCCAAAGCTGAAGAAAAATCACCGGACTGGCAAGAATCACCCCGCATACCAGAGCAAGTTTCAGGTAAAAAAAAAACCTTCCTGATAGGCAATAAA
Source organism: uncultured Desulfobulbaceae bacterium (assembly GCA_964423765.1). Lineage (GTDB taxonomy): Bacteria > Desulfobacterota > Desulfobulbia > Desulfobulbales > Desulfobulbaceae > DRLX01. Next base: position 13,347 of record CAYRGM010000003.1, on the reverse strand, counting down.
GATAAGATGTTTATAGTCAGGAAGTACATCAAGAAGAGGTTTGAAAAACCAGTCCGCAATCGGACGGATAAAGCTATATGCTAAAGCAAAACCTGCTGCAACCGCAACCAATGAAATAATTAGGCAGGAACGCAGTTCTGCAAGGTGCTCAACCAGACTCTGACTGTTGAACTGATCTGTATTTTCCTGCTCCATCCTGTCAAATTCTCCAATTTAATTTAATACACAACCTATTCTGCCGGCAAAAATAATCATACGGATACCTGAACACTCTGTAATTATAACCCCGAAACCCTAAATTAGAAACCAGAAAGTTGATATTTAACCAAAAACAAATGTAACTATTCAGCGAAATGAACAAACTCCCATAATCTTAGGCTGTAACTATTCAGATGTGCTTCACGGAGTCTCGTTCCTCGCTTACCTATTCGTTCATTTTGAGCTTTGAAGCGTACTAATGTTACTCAAGAAGCTCAGGTAAGCGAGGAACGAGACTCCGAAATGGGCGGAGAGGTAAGCGAACTTGTGAGACTCCGTGGAGTGCAGCTGAATAGTTACAAACAAATCATATTTACCACACCACAGTGTTAATATCACAGCCACTGTAGAGACGGGTTTCAACCCGTCTCCTTCCGCAACCATCCGCCATGCCGGTGCCACCGTGATTTAAGGCTACCTTAAGAGAACGGCAGATAAAACCGGTGAAGCAGGAAAGAAAATTGTCCCAAAAAACAGGGGATTTTATAGTGCGTGTACGATGTCTGTAATACCAGTAAAGTAGCAAAAGAGAACAATTTGACTATTTCCTGACAAACCGATAACATGATTCAGGTGCAAGGAGATAGATTACCGGAAGAAAAAAAGATGAATCCTGAACAGTTATCCAAAACCAAGAGTATGCCATGCAGACAATCCTGATTGTTGATGACGAGCCAAGCATGCGGGAGTTCCTCAAGATTCTCCTTGAAAAAGAAGGTTATCGCCCCCTGACGGCCGGCAATGGCAGCGAAGCTCTATCCCTTGTCGAAAGCCAGCCCATTGATCTAATTATCTCCGATATTCGTATGCCTGTTATGTCCGGACTGGAATTATTAGCTATTGTAAAAGAAAAAAAACCTGGGCTTCCTGTGATTATGATTACCGCTTTTGCCTCCCCGGAAGATGCGATAACCGCCATGAAAGACTGTGCCTTTGACTATATTACCAAACCATTCAATGTTGATGAGATCAAAAAAGTCATCCTTGCCGCCACTTCCCAGAACAATGGGATTGACCATCCTGATTCAGGCCATGATTTCCCGGAAATAATCGGCAGGGGACCTGAAATAAACAAAATTTTTGATCTGATCAAAAGAATCGCTCCAACACCTGCCAGTGTCATGCTTTATGGTGAATCAGGAACGGGCAAGGAACTGGTTGCCAAGGCTATCCATCGCCACTCACGGGCAGCAGATAATCCCTTTGTCCCCATTACCTGCAGTTCAATTCCTGAAACCCTGTTGGAGAGTGAATTATTTGGCCATATCAAAGGTTCTTTCACAGGGGCAGTCATAGATAAAATCGGGTTATTTCAACAGGCTGACTCCGGTACGGTCTTTTTAGATGAAATTGGAGAACTGACCCCCGTAATCCAGACCAAATTATTAAGGGTTCTCCAAGAAAGAGAATTCATGCCGGTGGGATCAACAAAAAACATCAAGGTCAATGTTCGGATAATTTCTGCAACCAATCGAAAGCTGGAAGAAGAAATCATTAAAGGTAATTTTCGCGAAGATCTATATTATCGGCTTGCCGTTATTCCTATCTTGGTACCACCCTTAAGGAAAAGAAAAGAGGATATACCGCTTCTGGTCGAGCATTTTATGGAAAAATACTCCAGACTTATGGATAAACGAATAGACACCATGTCATCTTATGGCATGGAAGTCCTTATGGAATATGATTTTCCTGGTAATGTCAGGGAACTGGAAAATATAATTGAACGGGGAGTTGCCCTGGAGTCATCCAGTATTATCCTGCCGGAAAGCCTCGTCCTTTCCCTGCATAAAAAAAAGAAAAACAGCGAACAAGAGAGCAGAAACGCATTATCTATAAATAATGGTCTTAACGATGGTGTTCACCTTAAGAAGACCGGGGAACACGACGAAGTACCTTTGTTCACAACTGTCCAAAACGAAGACGAACTCTTTGAACGGGGTATGGAAGATATCCTGACTGATGTGGAAAAGGAAATAATCCAGTACGCACTTGGCAAGACTGGTAATTCCAGAATGAAAGCTGCCGGACTGCTAAAAATAAGTTTTCGTTCTCTGCGTTATAAAATAAAAAAATATGGTATAAACTGATCATGTTTAACAACCTTTCAGCCAGATCATATTTCCCTTTGATCAGGAGAGACAAACAGCTCAGACAGCATCTCCTTTGGTTATTGCTGATAAGAATTGTTTTTTTCACTCTCCTCATCGGCGTTATAACCGGACTGGAATACTTGGGCAGCCCCGTTTTACTGCCACCACCAACAATAACCCTTGCCTTTTTAGCCATTATATATATATTTTCCATTGGTTCCGCTGCCCTGCTTTTTCGGGACGGAATCGGGATGCAACAGTTTGGTCGATTTCAGTTATTTATTGACACCCTTTTTGCTGCTCTACTGGTTTATGGAACTGGAGGCAGCCAATCCATATTCATTCCAGTCTTCATACTCCCGGTTATAGCCGGAGGCATGATAATGTATCAAACCGGCGGTATTATGGCGGCGGCTGCCGCAACCATTCTTTACGGGGTAGTCCTATTCCTTGAATATACAGGAACTCTCCCCGGATACCTGTATATACCCGAAGTACCAAGCCAACTTGATTTCCAGACAACAACCAGTATATTTGCCGTTTACGGTATTACTTTTTTTCTTGCTGGCATCCTCAGCGGTACTCTTGCTGCACGATTAAGAACGACTGAAAGGACACTCGCAAGGACAGCTCTTGATTACGACCACTTGTCCCAACTCTACAAACAGATCTTTGATGACATCAACACCGGCATTATAACTGTGGACGACAATGGCAATATTTCTTCGTATAATACTTCTGCCCATCGAATCACAGGGTTTTCAGCAAAGAAAGTAATTGGTTTGCCCCTGAACCGTTTTTTCCCATGCCTGACCCTTGAGGATATGTCCAGCCGCCAGGTTGTTGACCTAAAAAGAAAAGATGGCACAATGATAAGGGTTGGATATTCTTTTTCCCAGCTTAACCTGGCACCGCATGACAATATCAAACGACAGGACTATTTAAGCTCTAAATTAATAACCATGCAGGATATCAGCAAAACTGAGGAAATAGAGCAGAGAATGCGAAAAGCGGAAAAAATGGCTGCCATTGGTGAGCTCAGTGCCTCAATTGCCCATGATTTCAGAAACCCGCTGGCGGCAATATGCGGTTCAGCACAATTATTAGCCATGGAAGCAGAGCAGGAACAATCTACCAGTAAGATTTTAAATGATATTATCCTGCGGGAAGGAAACCGCATGGCCAGAACCATCAGTGATTTTCTCACATTTTCCCAGCCAGCCCCTCCCCAAAACGAACTGTTCAACCTGTATAGATTAATCAATGAGGTAATTGCCACCCTGGACACTGTAGATGACCAAGCTGAAACGGCAACGACATCGGTTCAACTTGACTGCCCTGAAACATTTGCCGGTTTTGGTGATAGACAGCAGATACAGACAGTCATCACGCACCTTATCAAAAATGCGGTAACAGAAACAGAGACAAAAACAAAAAGTCCTGAAAAGGATGGGCAAGTAATCGTCAGAGCTGGTAAAACTGACAAAAATGCAGACAATATGTTCTATATTGAAGTAATTGACCAGGGCAAAGGGATTGAACCAAAGAATATGGAAAAGATCTTCAAACCATTTTTTTCAACCAGAGAGAACCAGACAGGTTTGGGTCTTGCCATTGTCCAACAGATTATTGATCGCCATAACGGCAACATTGAGGTAGAAAGCAAACCAGGTCATGGCTGCAGAATACGGGTTATTCTTCCCCTGCCAGTGAGGTAAATACCTGGTTGGCAAAAAGAATCTCATAATCGAGGACTGTAAATATTTGGGTAGTGCCCCAGGTTTACTCAAGCCGGATTGAGCGAAAAGGTAAGCGAGGAACGAGACTCCGTGGGGTGCTACCTGAATATTTACCCGGTGAGTGCCGGAACCTGAGATATATCTGCCCCAATATTACGGAGCTTTGCAACCATGTTTTCATATCCCCGTTCGAGGTGATATATTCTTGAAATTTCAGTGGTCCCCCGGACCGACAGACCAGCAATCACCAGCGATGCAGAGGCCCTGAGATCGGTGGCCATCAACGGAGCTCCATATAGTTTTTCTGGAGAGACCCCCCTTATCACAGCACTTGCCCCGTCTATGGAGATATCAGCCCCTAATCGCTGCAGTTCAGCAACATGCATAAACCTGTTTTCAAAAATGGTTTCATTCACTATGGATGTACCTTCAGCCTGAATCAACAAAGCCATGAACTGGGCTTGGAGATCGGTGGGAAAGCCCGGATACACCATGGTCTTGACATCAACCCCCTTGAGAAAACAATCAGAACCTGATTCTCTATCACAAATTACTAAAAAACTGTTTTTATCTGCTTCAACAGTTACGCCGGCACTTGTTAATTTCTCGGTTAAGGCCGACAGAGTAACAGGATCACAATTTTCCACCCTGACCTCTCCACCAGCAGCAGCCACGGCGATCAGGTAGGTTCCGGTTTCAATCCGATCAGGAATGATAGTAATTTCGGCAGCAGACAATGAATCAACCCCGTGTACAGTCAATCTCCCGCTCCCCCGCCCCTCAATCTCTGCTCCCATGGCGACAAGCATATCAACAAGATTACCCACCTCAGGTTCCCTGGCACAATTTTTTATCACTGTTGTACCCTTGGCCAGAACCGCGGCCATGAGCAGGTTTTCAGTTGCGGTCACCGACGGCATATCAAAACAAACCGTTGCCCCTGACAGTTCTCCCCTGCATTTGGCCTCAACATAACCGGCGGCAAGAGTTGTTTCCACGCCAAGCTGCTCAAACCCTTTGAGATGATAGTCGATTGGACGGCTGCCAATGGCACAGCCACCAGGCAGGGAAACTCTGGCATAACCGGTTCTGGATAACAGCGGTCCCAGGACGAGTACTGAAGCACGCATGGTTTTAACCAGCTCATAGGGTGCTTCTGCCCCGCTTAAGTTACTGGTATCCACAAAGACAGTGGTTCCTTCCCGCCGATGCTCCCCGCCCAGGGTGGCAAGAAGTTTAAGCATTGTCCTGGTATCACGAAGATCTGGGACATTATGAATGGTATGAACTCCTGAAACAAGCAGTGTTGCCGCAAGAATTGGCAGGGCGGCATTCTTTGCCCCGCTGATCCTGACAGTTCCATATAACTGTTTACCGCCTTTAATTATAATTTTATCCATTTTTTCGTAAATATTTGGGTAGCACACCTCGTTTAAGTATGCACTTATCTGCAAGACTTAAAGGATGCCTTAAGTGAGGTGCTGGTGAACGATTAATACCTTTTAGCTCCTGCAATCGCCCCGACAAACCGGGGTCTACCGCTATAATCACAACGGACAGTTATATTACAATAACCGGCTGCAGTCAGAATCTCAACAATCGCATCAGCCTGGGTCGCACCAATCTCAAGACATAGCAATCCGCCTTTATTGAGATATCGTATGGATTCAGGAATGAGCCGCTGATAACAGTCCAGACCATCATTGCCTGCAAAAAGTGCCTGCTCCGGTTCAAAACGAGCCACTTCCATCTGCAGGGATTTTTTTTCCTGCTCACCGATATAGGGAGGATTGGCAACGATCAGATCAAAGGAATTATGTTTGGCAAGTGAATTAAAAAGATCCGAACAGACAAGAGATATCCTCTCCTGGAGCCTATGTTTTTGAATATTTTTCCTGGCAACAAGAAGAGCTGCCAAAGAATTATCAATCACAAGCAGAGAACCTGAGAGTTCCAGAGCAAGGACAACAGCCATCACCCCGCTGCCGGTACACATATCGAGGAAACGACCTTTCTTTTTATCTGACCTATGTTCATTAGCAAAAGATAGAACCTGCTCAAGAACAAACTCAGTTTCAGGACGGGGAATCAGAACAGCAGGGGAAACAAAAAAATTAAGTGACCAGAATTCAACCTTGCCGGTAATATACTGTAATGGCTCATACCTGCAACGACGCTCAACCATGGAAAAAAAAAGTTCTAGATTAAGCGGAGACAACAGTTCTTCATAACGAAGAAAAAGAGCGGCCCGGTTACAGTTAAGCAATTCCTGCAACAGATACCCAGCCTCAAATTGCCCGTTATCAATCCCTGCCTTCGCCAACAACTCGCTGGCATTTATAAGTACTTCCTGGACAGTCAACTTTAATTGATGATTTCAGGTTTGAAGAGCGAAATATCGTAACCGATCACAGGGTAAAATGAAAAAATGTATAAAACCGCTGCCTTGTAAGTGGTTACAGGGCGCCTTGATTTTGGACAAGCAGTTCGGCGCAGCGTACTGATTGCTACATAAGCCGGACTGATCGTTCAAAAGCGAGGTGCCCTGTGACCACTTACGAAATATCTATTCCCTTAATTGAATGATTTGATGACGAAGATATGTGGTACAAACATCGTAAACGCCCTATAAAAATGCCCTGTTTTTTTGGACAATTTTCTTTCCCGGCTTCATCAGTCTCATCTGCCGTCCTCTTAACCCGTCTCTACGGTGGCGGTGATATTAACACATACTTTGGTTCTGCGACTGGTTTATTTGTAATTATTCAGCGAAATGAACAAACTCCATAATATTGGGCTGTCATGGTTCGCTTAATGAAGAGCTTGCCAATCGGATCCAGAGATGCTGGTTATTGCAATAAATTCAAGGCTTCTGTCTGGTAATGGGTTATCAGGGGAACAATCACCCCGTTCAGATCACCGGCAATGATCTGATCAAGTTTATACAGGGTCAGGTTAATCCGATGATCCGTCATCCGGCCCTGGGGAAAGTTATAGGTCCGTATCCTTTCACTGCGATCCCCGCTGCCAACCTGACTTTTCCGTTCCTGAGCAATCTTATCATGCTGTTCCTGCTCCATCTTGTCAAGCAACCTTGCCCTTAAAACCTGTAATGCCTTGGCTTTATTTTTATGCTGGGATTTTTCATCCTGGCAGGTAACCACCAAACCGGTGGGTAGATGAGTAATCCTGACCGCTGAGTCCGTGGTATTAACTGACTGCCCTCCAGGACCAGAAGCACGATACACATCAAACTTCAACTCATTGGGTTCAATATTGAGATCAACCTCTTCTGCCTCAGGTATGATGGCAACAGTCACCGCCGAGGTATGGATTCTTCCCTGAGTCTCTGTCTCAGGAACTCTTTGTACCCGATGCACCCCTGATTCATATTTAAGTTGTGAATAAACCTGCTTCCCGCTGACCAGCCCTATAATCTCTTTAAAACCGCCAATCCCAATGGGATTGGAACTCATAACTTCAACCTTCCACCCTTGGGATTCAGCATAACGGCTATACATCCGAAACAGATCAGCAACGAAAAGGGCTGATTCATCACCACCGGTACCTGCCCTGATCTCAAGAAGAGTATTTTTCTCGTCATTAGGGTCACGGGGAAGAAGAAAAATACGGATATTTCCTTCAAGAGCTTTTCTTTTTACATCAAGCTCATCCAGTTCATCCTTGGCTAATTCGGCCAGTTCCGGTTCCTGCTCTTCATTCTTAATCAGCTCCCGATTATCCTTTAAATCCTGACATACCCTCATATATCGGTTATATAAATCACTCAACTTTGTTAGGTGGGAATGTTCACGAACAATCTCTTGATAACGCCTCTGATCGCTGATAAGCTCAGGTTCAGAAAGCTGCATTTCAAGGCTTTCCCGTTTTCCATTGATATCAGAGAGATTTTCAAACATGATGGATATTTTTTAGATGAATAACGAAAAACCTGAAAGGAGGAAATGACCTGAAGAAAAAGCGTAACTATTCAGCTCGCTAAATAGTTACAAAAATACATCAATTATCACTTTTGCTGTTGAACTTAGCATATTTCTTGTTGAATTTCTCAATTCGTCCAGCGGTATCAATCAACTTTTGTTTACCGGTAAAAAAAGGATGGCAGGCTGAGCATATCTCAACCTTCATTTCGTTATTAACCGAACCAAACTCCACTTCATTGCCACAGGCACAAACCGCTGTGATTTGATGGTATTCAGGATGAATATCAGCTTTCATTATTTATTACTCCAAATTTCATACTTCACATTTAACATAATGCCGTTCAGACAAACGAGGTAGTCGCCTCAGGCATGAACCAGACCTAATGACCATCGTTCATAGAAATCCAAAAAAATAGGAAATTACTATAATCACATCCACTATATTTTAAAAGAAAAAAATCACCTTATCGATTCATGGCTGCAAAAAATTCCGCATTGTCCTGGGTTGGACGCATACGATCAAGTAAAAACTCCATGGCAGCACCCGGATTCATGGATGACAACAGCTTGCGTAATATCCATATTTTGTTCAGCTCATCCGGAGTCACTAATAAATCTTCCTTACGGGTGCCTGATTTCTGCATATCAATGGCCGGATAAATGCGCCTGTTAGCCATCTTTCTATCAAGAACAATCTCCATATTCCCGGTACCTTTAAACTCTTCAAAGATCACCTCATCCATCCGGCTGCCTGTATCAATCAGGGCGGTTGCCAAAATAGTCAGACTCCCTCCTTCTTCAACATTACGGGCAGCCCCAAAAAATCGCTTGGGGCGATGAAGGGCATTGGCCTCAACCCCACCGGAGAGAATCTTGCCGGAAGCTGGAGTTACAGTATTATACGCTCTTGCCAGTCTGGTGATGGAATCAAGCAGAATCACGACATCATGGCGATGCTCAACCAATCTTTTGGCCTTTTCAATAACCATTTCCGCAACCTGAATATGCCTCTGCGGTGGTTCATCAAATGTAGAACTTACAACCTCAGCATCAACATTCCGGCTCATATCGGTAACTTCTTCCGGTCTCTCATCAATCAATAAAACAATTAATTTTATTTCCTTATGATTGTGGACAATGGAGTTGGCAATTTTCTGCATCAGCACAGTCTTACCGGTTCTTGGTGGAGCCACAATCAACCCTCGCTGCCCTTTGCCAATCGGAGCAGCAATATCCAAAACTCTGGTAGAAAAGTTGTTAGCTTCCATCTCAAGATTTATTCTTTCTTCAGGATAAAGCGGGGTCAGATTGACAAAATTAGTTTTATTCTTGGCCGCCGCGGGCAGTTCAAAATTGATACTATCCACTTTCAGAAGAGCAAAATACCGCTCATTATCTTTGGGGGAACGCACCTCACCCTCAATCGTATCGCCAGTACGCAGGTTAAGCCGCCGAATCTGGGATGGTGAAACATAGATATCATCAGGCCCGGGCAGGTAATTATAATCCGGTGCCCGCAAAAATCCAAACCCATCTTGAAGCACCTCCAACACCCCACTCCCTTTCAGTTTCCCAGTCTCATCAGCTTTCGCCTTCAAAATGGCAAAAATCAACTCCTGCTTGCGCATGGTGGTATACCCCTCTATATTCAAAGAGGCAGCAAGAGAAATAAGTTCCTTAATTTTTTTATTCTTAAATTCATTTGGATTCATTGACCGAGGGTTCCTCCATTCAGGTCATTTTAAAAATATTTATAGCCGTTTCACTAAATAAATGAGGGCTTCAGCACCTCGTTTAAGTCTCATAAATAATCACAGACTGCGAACTCGCCTACTTCTTGTAATGTTTAAGTTGATGGTAACTATTCAGCTGCACTCCACGGAGTCTCGTTCCTCGCTTAGGAGCTGGAAATAAATAACTCATCGTTTTTGCATCCCTGCTTCAGGCCATATTTAGCCGATTCTCAATTACAAAATCCCCAACGGAGCCCTGCTACGCCTGCGGTTTTGTGCAATCGGATCGACCAAATCTGACCTAAATCAGAGTGCAAATTCCAATGACTTATTTAATTCCAGCTCCTTACCTGAGCTTCTTGAGTAACATTAGTACGCTGCAAATCAAAATAAACGATTACAAATACTTACAAGACTGACCAATGACCATTAACCACCAAAAAGTAACTCAAAGAGTAAACTTAATTTATATAATAGTTGGCAGTTACGACATAGCCACGCCATAGAGACCCTCTTTCATGGTTCTCCTTGGGGGGTTGGTCAATTTGCTCACAGACAATGCTGGTTACTTACAATTCAAAAAATAAACAGGGGAAGGGGAATAGTTATGGACTCACCGTGGAAAAGAAATGTTATGAATAAATACCTGATTCTCTCAGGTAAGCAACTATAAGGAATAGAGCATTACGGATCTGTCACAAAATAACATGAATCATTCCGATCCGGAATGATCACATTGGTTCGTAACAAATCCTTAACTATTCAGATGCACTCCAAGATTATTTAACTTTGTTCATTTCACTGAATAGTTACACAAACTGTACATTTAATCTATTATAGATATTGGTTTATCAATGTGCTGTCAAGGATTTTTATAGAAATGTTTTTGTTTTTTTACAAAGCAACCGGCCAAGAGATAATACCTGCCGACAAGTATCAATCCATACTCCATTATTTTTTATAACAAAATCAGCTTTCTTAACCTTTTCATCCATCGTTTTCTGAACATTGATCGCCATAAAAGCTTCTTGTTCAGAAACATTATCCCTAACCATTATTCTCATAACCCGGGTTGATAGATCAGCAGAGACCACAACCACTGTATCCACTTCATCTTCCCAGCCAACCTCAAACAGAAGCGGTATCTCAACAAGCCATAGATCATCACTTCCTTTTGTGCATATACTTCTCATCTCCGCTTTAACAAGAGGGTGCAGACAGCGGTCAACTCTACATCTCAAGGCAGAATCAACAAAAATTGCCCGTCGAAGACTTTTACGATCAAGTTCTCCTGCGTCCGTAAAAAACCGTTTATCTCCAAACTCATTTTTAATGGCCAGCCACCCAGGCCTTTCTTTTAACAGTAGTTGCTGGCAAAGATCATCAAGGTTTAATGATCTCAAACGAAACAGCATTGACCAATAATTAGCTACCTGACTTTTCCCTGAGCCGATACCTCCGGTTATTCCTATTATCATGTCTATTAACAACGAGCTTCTAATTCTTCAATAACCTGAAGCATATCTTTGGGCATGGGTGCTGTGAAAGAAACTTCTTTCATAGATACAGGATGTCTAAAACTTATCGTTGAGGCATGGAGCAATTGACGACCAATTACAATTGAGTTTTTTTCTTTTGCCTTTACTGCCCCGCCATAAAGCCTGTCTCCAGCGACCGGGCTTCCCAGTGATGCCATATGCACACGAATCTGATGAGTACGACCGGTTTCAATGGTGATCTCTGCAAAACAAAAGCCCGGCCAGCTTTTTTTGACCAGCCAACGGGTAGCCGCATAACGCCCCCGGGGACGGATAGCCATTTTTTTCCTGTTTACAGGGTGGCGACCAATGGGAGCAACCAGCCTGCCCGTGTCCCTGCCGGGATGACGAAGAAGCAGAGCATTATATTTTTTAATTACCTGACGGTTCTTAAAAATCTCCCCAAGCCTATTTAAAGCAAAATCAGTCCGGGCCACAACAAGAACCCCCGATGTATCTTTATCAAGACGATGAACGATACCAGGACGATCAGGTTCATAACCTGATAAAGAACCATAGCGATACAGCAACCCATTCACAAGAGTACCCTGCCGGTTTCCGTCACCAGGATGGACAACCAGACCCGCTGGTTTGTTGACAACCACCAGATCAACATCTTCATAAAGAACAGAGAAATCCACTGGTTCAGCTATAAGTTCTGTAATACCTGTTTCCGGAATTTCAAAAATAACCACATCAAGATGATGAAGTTTATAACCAGCCTTAACGCTGGTATTATTTACCTGAACGGCACCGGAAACGATCAATTTCCGCAAGTATTCCCGTGAGAATCCCAAAGACTTATGGACAAGAAAATGATCAAGACGATGACCAGCCTGCTCCCCGGAAACAATAAAATTCATCCCTTATGTATATGAAAATTGACAGTGACGAGTTAGCCATACCACAACGAAGCAGGAGAAATCAAAAAATCAACGTAACTATTCAGCTACACTCCATCTTCATCCATTTTGAGCTTCTTGAGTATCACGAGTACGCTGCAAAGCTCAAAATGGACGAATAGGTAAGCGAGGAACGAGACTCCGTGAAGCACATCTGAACAGTCACAGCCCAAGGTTATGGGAGTTTGTTCAGCTCGCTGAATAGTTACAAATCAACTGAACAACTTATCTAACTGTAGTTCAATTGTTTCTTCTTTAATTCCCTGGGCAAGGGATAACTCTTTGACAAGCAAATTCTTTGCTGTATCCATCATCTTTCTTTCACCATAGGAAAGGGTCTTATCTACCCTCAAGATCAGAAGATCTCTCAAGACAACAGCAACTTCATACACTGAGCCTGTCTTAATCTTTTCCATATAATCCCGATACCGGCGATTCCAGGTTTGAGAGCTGATTTGAAAATCACGATCTTTGAGAATATCAATAACCTTAGATACCTCTTTCCTGGAGATTATAGATCTTAAGCCAACATTGTCGCTATTGACTGTGGGAATCATAATAGTCATATCATTATCTATAATCTTCATCACATAAAAAGATTGAACCACGCCGCCCACAGTCTGTGTTTCAATTGCTTTTATACATCCAACCCCATGGGCAGGGTACACAGCCATATCTCCTGCTGAAAACATATTTCCTCCTAAAAAGAAAAACATCAGGTAGAGAATGCCAGACCTGCACATTTCCCGATAGAACTTGTAACAATGGAAACTTTTTGAAAAAGGATAATAGAAGCCTAACCGACAGGTTAAAGCATAATCAATATAGAGTCAAAAATATACGCAGCAGGCAACCCGTAACCAGTACATCGTTGCAGTCTCGCAGATAAATGCAAACTTCGAACTCGCTTACCCTTTCCCCATTCAGAAGTCTGCACTCACCGTTTCGCTGCTACTACAAACCTATCTCTCTAATGACCGCCTACCAGAACGATCACCAGTAATCCTTTGGAACAGTATAACATATTTCAAATCAAAAGCAAATCACTATTTAATGCCTAAACGAAAAAAACATGTTTTTCATAAATTTATAGCATAGGAATTTTCATTTTCGGGCAATTGTATCATCATGGTTATGTGTCAC
>CAYRGM010000002.1:0-36339 GCA_964423765.1 uncultured Desulfobulbaceae bacterium | reverse complement strand
AATAGCCTCCTTGGAGGTAAAAGAACGGGAACGAACCGGCAACCCAAAACTTAAAATCGGCTACAACCGGGTTTTCGGCTATTTCTTTGAGGTAAGCCGGATCCAGGCTGCCACCATCCCCGATGATTTTATCCGTAAACAAACCCTGGTCAATGCGGAACGGTTTATCAACCCGGAACTAAAAGAACTGGAAAACAAAATCAGCTCAGCCCAGGAAAAACGCCTTGATCTGGAATACCGGCTTTTTCTTAAGATCAGAGAGGAAATGGCAGCCGTATCTGAACGACTTCTGCATACCGCTGCCGTCATTGCCGAGATTGATTTTATCACCAGCCTGGCTGGCATCGCCAAAAAACATCATTATATCCGGCCGGCCATCAACGATGAGCAGTTTATATCCATTAAAGAAGGCCGCCATCCGGTGATTGAAAGGACAATTGATGCGGGTCGGTTTGTCCCCAACGATATCCGGCTTGACCAGGAGCAACAACAGTTATTAATTATCACCGGCCCCAACATGGCGGGTAAATCCACGGTCTTAAGACAAACTGCCCTGATAGTTCTCATGGCCCATATCGGCAGTTTTGTCCCGGCTGACAAAGCAGACATCTGCCTGATTGATCGGATATTCACCAGGGTCGGGGCCATGGACAACCTGCGACGCTCTCAGTCCACCTTTATGGTGGAAATGAATGAAACCGCAAATATCCTCAACAATGCCACGGAAAACAGCCTGGTGATTCTTGATGAAATCGGCCGCGGCACTTCAACTTATGACGGTCTTGCCATTGCCTGGTCAGTGGCGGAAGAACTTGCCAATAAAAACAACCAGGGCATAAAAACCCTGTTTGCCACCCATTACCATGAACTTACCACCCTGGCTACAACCCATAAACGGATCAAAAATTTTTCCATTGCCGTGCGGGAATGGCAAGACTCAATTATTTTTCTTCATAAATTAACTGAAGGGTCTACCAGTCGCAGCTATGGTATTCAGGTGGCAGAGCTTGCCGGAGTACCCAAACAGGTAATTAACAGAGCCAAAGAAATTCTTGAAAAAATTGAAGTTGAAGGGGTTGGATCACCAAAACTTATTGGCTACGCTCAGGAAAAAAACAAACATCCTTATCAGATGGAACTTTTTTCTTCTCCAAGCCAAGACCCTGTCAGAAAAAAGCTATCTGGGATTAACCCTGATGAGATCAGCCCCATGGAGGCCCTCAGGTTACTCTATGAAATCAAAGAGATTATGGCTGATAAGCAGTAAATATGTTGATGATCAGTACAGTTTTCTGTATGGATATTGTCTTGATAAAACAAGCAGGTTACGATAAGATGGTAATTTATTCATAGACAGTTAAGGATCATTTGATGTGCTGCCTGAGATGGAGTTTTATTGAGTAGTTACTATTTTTCTACAACAAAACAGTTCATTTTCCCCCAAATCCATTTTACCTTATCGAGGAAGAAATTATGTTACAAGAAAAGATACAAAAAGCCATAAACGAACAGATCAATGCGGAGATATACTCAGCCTATCTTTATTTATCTATTAAATCCTACTTCCAATCCAGCAGCCTGGGAGGATTTGCAAACTGGATGCAATGTCAGGTTGAGGAAGAGCTTATGCACTCCATGAAGTTTTATGACTTTGTTGCGGAACGGGGCGGCAGGGTATTGCTTGACATAATTGAAAAACCGGAAGCCGAATGGGCAAGTCCACTTGCTGCTTTTGAGGAGACATTAAAACATGAACAACTGGTTTCCAAACTGATTAATGATTTGATGGAGCTTGCCATTGCGGAAAAAGACCATGCCACCCAAATTTTTCTCCAGTGGTTTGTGCTCGAACAGGTTGAGGAAGAAGCCTCGGTCGGCGAGGTTGTTGACAAACTCAAACTCATTCAGGATAATTCTTCCGGACTCTTTCTCCTTGATGCCGAACTTGGCAAACGGGCACTCACCCCGCCGCCGGCAGAATAAAAATCATCAAACCAGGTGTTTACTCACATGTCATCCGAACTCTTTTTATCAAAGGCGATAACATATCCCGTCTTTCTGATTGTTACCTTTTCAAACCTATCTGCCGACTATATTCATTGAATAACCGTAACTATTCAGCAAGATGAACAAACGCCCATAAACTTGGGCTGTAACTGTTCATATGTGCTTCACGGAGTGTAGCTGAATAGTTACCGGATAACCTATTGAAAAAGATGGGGTAGAAAAGAACAAAATGAAGCTTACGGACAATGAGATCAGGGATATTACCCAACACCTGGAAGCAGGAAAACCCCTGCCGGATAAATACCGTTTTCTGCTGTTTGATGATAAACGGGAAGTTGAACTGGTCTGGAATGGTAAGAGCGGGGATATTTGCAATGTGGTGCTGCCGTTTCAGGTGATTGAACAGGTTGATGAGCCGCGCTCGGAAAAAGCGGTGTCATTACAGTTGGAGCTTTTTGACACCATCACCGGGCGGCAAATCAAAGGCTGGAATAACAAGCTGATCTGGGGCGATAACAAGCTGATTTTATCGTCACTGAAAAATGGAGCGCTCAGGGAAGAAATTGAGGAGCAAGGTGGTATTAAGCTGATTTATATTGATCCACCGTTTGATGTTGGGGCTAATTTTTCCATGGATATTGCAATAGGCGGCGAAACCCTGACCAAAAAACCCAATGTGCTGGAGGAACTGGCTTATCGTGATACCTGGGGCAAAGGAGCGGATTCCTTTATTGCGATGATTTATGAACGGTTGGTGTTAATGCGGGATTTGCTGGCGGAGGATGGCAGTATTTATGTGCATTGTGATTATAGAGTGAGTGGATACATAAGGTTAATACTTGATGAAGTATTCGGGAAAGAAAACATCATTAACGAAATAATTTGGTATTTTAGCCAGGGGGGTAAGGGGGCTAAATATTTCGCTAGGAAACATAATACGATCTTTTTGTACGGGAAGAGGCAACAACCATATTTTAATCAGTCCGCTGTTCGATTGCCATTCACTCCTCATAAACAGGATGCCACAGGTAAAAATTATGGTGGAAGGATGGGTATTGATGAAAATGGCAGAGAATATGTAGAAAAATGGGGAACTGGCAAAAAAAAATTGTATCGCTACTATCTCGATGAAGGGAAACTACCAGAAGATGTTTGGACAGATATACAGTCAATTCAGTCATCTGCAAAAGAAAGAGTTGATTACCCAACCCAAAAACCCGAAGCCCTTCTAGAACGCATCATCAAAGCCTCCTCCAACAAAAACGACCTAATAGCCGACTTTTTCTGCGGTTCTGGTACCACCTTAGCCGTTGCCGAAAAACTAAACCGCAAGTGGATCGGCTCCGACCTCGGCAAGTTTGGCATCCACACCACCCGAAAACGCATGATTGGCGTACAACGCCAACTCAAAGCGGAAGACAAAAGCTGGCGAGCCTTTGAAATTCTCAATCTCGGCAAATACGAACGCCAGCATTATATCGGTGTCAACCCTTCCTTGCGTGAAGCAGAAAAACAAAAACAACTCCAAGCACGGGAAAAAGATTTCCTTAATTTAATCCTCCATGCCTACCGTGCCGAACCGGTCAGCCAATTCAAGACATTTCAGGGCAAAAAAGCAGGGCGTATGGTAGCTGTAGGTGCAGTCAATCTCCCCGTCACCCGCCTGTTTGTCGAAGAGATCATTCTGGAATGCCGCTCAAAACATATTACCCGTGTCGATATTTTAGGCTTTGAATTTGAAATGGGTTTGTTTCCTAACATTCAAGAAGAAGCCAAGAGTAAAGGCATTGATCTGGCAATGAAATATATCCCCCGTGATGTGTTTGATAAGCGGGCGATTGAAAAGAATGCAGTGGTTTTTCATGATGTGTCGTTTATTGAAGTCAAAGTGCATTTCAAGAAAAACAGCATATCCGTAAAACTCAGCGATTTTTCTGTTTTTTATTCTCAGGACGCACAAAACGCCGATGTAAATCTGAAAAACGGCAAATCTAAAGTGATTGTCGATAAAGGACAAGTCATTAAGATCAGCAAGGATAAAAGTGGTATTGTCAGCCGTGAGGTGTTAACCAAACAATGGACAGACTGGATCGACTATTGGGCGGTTGATTTTGATTTTGAATCAAAAAAAGAAAGTATCCGCATCAAAAATGAAGAAGCGGGTGAATATGAAAATGTTTGGACCGGCGATTATGTGTTTGAAAATGCATGGCAGTCGTTCCGCACCAAAAAAGATAGGACCTTAGAGTTGGAAAGTGTTTTCCAGCAATGTCGGCCGGGGCGGCGCAAGATTGCGGTCAAAGTGGTGGATATTTTCGGCAATGATACGATGAAAATTGTTGAGGTGACAATTGGAGGGAAGCAATAATGGCATTGCATCCTGATTTCCCCGATTCCCCTCACGCCATTCTTGAACCAAAAGTCAGATGGTTCCCTGCCGATGAAGCCTTGCGTGAATCAAGCTATGAAAAGCTTTTGCCACCTTTGGTACACAGCTTACGCAAAAAAATAAAAACATGGCGGGACACAGGCTATGAGGGGGCCAGTGAAACCAGTATTACTCTCTTGAACTGGTGGTTTAAAACAGAGCATTTACTGCCTAAACATAATGGCATAGCGGAAAAATTCCAATACTACTTTGCACAACGGGAAGCGTTGGAATCCATCATCTATTTATATGATGTTGTCAAAACCAAAGATAAATATGATCTGCTCCGCTTTGATAGTTCCGGGGCTGTTTCTGCTGGCATGTTTAATGAGACATGGTTGCGTTTTGTTATCAAGATGGCTACAGGATCGGGAAAAACAAAAGTGATGAGCCTGGTGCTGGCCTGGTGTTATTTCCACAAACTCTATGAACCTGACTCAGAACTGGCCCGTAATTTCTTGATTGTTACCCCCAATATCATTGTATTGGATCGAATCCGCAGCGACTTTGACGGCTTGCGTATTTTCTTTGCAGACCCTGTGTTACCAGATAACGGCTACCAAGGGCGTAACTGGCGGGATGATTTTCAGCTCACTTTGCATATTCAGGATGATGTGAATATCACCCGCAAAACAGGCAATATCTTTTTGACTAATATTCATCGTGTTTATGCCGGGAATGATATTGAGCCTTCTTTTGATGATGATGACACCATGGATTATTTTCTGGGTACTAAGCCTGTTGGGGCGACAACCGATTCAAAAGTTGATCTGGGTGAAATAGTTCGCAATATTGATGAATTGGTGGTCATCAATGATGAGGCACACCATATCCACGATAAAGATCTGGCCTGGTTCAAATCTATTGAAGATATTCACCATCGCCTAAAACATAAGGATAAGTTTTTATCCTTACAGATTGATGTCACTGCCACGCCCAAACACAATAATGGGGCAATCTTTGTTCAGACGATTTCGGATTATCCCCTGGTTGAAGCTATATCGCAGAATGTCGTTAAGCATCCGGTATTACCGGATTCAGCCAGTCGCATAAAATTAAGTGAACGACAAAGCTCAAAATATACGGAAAAATACGCCGATTACTTACACTTAGGTGTTGAGGAATGGCGTAAAGCTTATAAAGAGCATAAAAAGATGGATAAAAAATCAATTCTTTTTGTCATGACCGATGACACCAAAAATTGTGATGATGTGGCAGAATATCTGGAAGCCACCTATCCAGAGCTAAAAGACGCGGTGCTGGTGATTCATACTAAAAATAATGGTGAAATCAGCGAGGCAACCAGTGGCAAGAAAAAAGAAGAGCTGAAAATCTTACGCAAACAATCGAATGAAATTGATAGCTGGGAAAGTCCATACAAGGCCATTGTTTCGGTGTTGATGTTGAAAGAAGGCTGGGATGTTAAGAATGTGACCACCATCGTAGGGCTTAGAGCCTATTCCGCCAAGAGCAATATCTTGCCAGAACAAACTTTAGGGCGGGGATTAAGAAAAATGTATCCCGGTAATGATGTAAAGGAATCTGTCAGCGTCGTTGGAACCGATGCTTTTATGGATTTTGTGGAGTCAATCCGGTCAGAAGGTGTTGAGTTGGAATGCACAGAAATGGGGTCGGGAACCAAGCCCAAAACCCCTATTATCGTTGAGATTGACAACGAAAATCCCAACAAAGATATAGATAAATTGGATATTGAAATTCCGATTTTAACAGCACGTATTTATAGGGAATACAAAAACCTTGATGGTCTGGATGTGACCCGATTCGGTCATAAAAAAGTGGCCTACAAGGAATTTACTGAGGAAGAGCAAAAAGAGATTATTTTCAGGGATATTACTACCGATGAAATCAGTCATACAACTTTTTTAGGTTCCTCAGCAATAACTGATTATCGCTCCGTTGTTGGTTATTTCACACGAGTCATGATGAAAGATTTACGATTAGTGAGCGGTTATGATGTTCTGTATGGAAAGGTTAAAGCCTTCATACGGGATGAATTGTTTGAATCTTCGGTTGATCTCGACAGCCTCAACACCTTGAGAAACCTATCAGAGCTTGAAGCTAATAAAACACTGGTGGAAAATTTCAAAAAACAAATCAATGCACTGACTATTCACGACAAAGGTGAGGCAGAGATACGAGACACTATAAAACTCCGCAAAACCCGTCCTTTTGTTGTAAAAGAACAGGGTTATCTTGTCCCGAAAAAAAGCGTTTTCAACCGGATTATAGGTGACAGCCGTTTGGAATTACAGTTCGCGGCTTTTCTGGAAGAATGCGATGATATTATTTCCTATGTAAAGAATTATCTGGCTATTCACTTCACTATTGATTATGTGAACGCGAATGGTGATATATCTAATTATTATCCGGATTTTTTCGTTAAAAAATCAGTTGAGGAAGTTTTCATCATTGAAACCAAAGGGCTTGAAGATTTGGATGTGCCTTTGAAAATGGAACGCTTAAAACAATGGTGTGAGGACATCAATAAGGCACAATCAACAATTCTCTATGATTTTGTATTTGTTAATGAAGAAGGCTTTAAAGAATATAAACCAAAAAATTTTGCAGCACTGATATCTGGGTTTAAGGACTACAAAAATTAAGAGTGGAACGAGACTACGAAATGAACAAATAGGTAAACGAGGAACGAGACTCCGTGAGGTGCTGGTGAACGGTTACACGCATTCAGAAATTGTTGATTACCACTAAAATCAATGAGGTAATGAAAATGAAAACAACAAAACTACCTCCCATACACCCTGGCAAGATCTTGCTCGAAGAATTTTTAAAGCCAATGGATATCAGCCAATATCGTTTAGCCAAGGATACATCTGTGCCTCCAAGAAGAATCAATGAAATTGTTCATCAAAAACATGCTATCACAGCAGATACGGCATTACGGTTAGGGGTTTTCTTTAATATGTCACCTCATTTCTGGATGAATCTCCAGAGCAGGTATGAATTGGAAAAAGCCGAGGATCAGCTTGAGGACAAGCTAAAAAACGAAGTGCATCAATACAAGACTGCGTAGAGTAAAAAATTAGTGAAATAAAAGTCTTGAGACAGCCATGCACTTCATTGAACTGGCAACTCGTTGGCGATTTTTTGTGTAGATTTGTTCATTGGCTTTAAAGAAAATTATCGTTGGATCCACAACCAACCACTGAATTCAGTCGCTCCCTGTCCCCTGTTCCCTGTTCCCTGTCACCTGTAACCTGTACTTATGAGCAGCAGACAACTAAAAAAAGTAGTGTTAAAACTTCTCGTTCAGCCCGAACTGGATACTGTACTGACAGAGATAAGCCAACTCCCTACCAAAGGGGCTGTCAACGCATTATTCTCGGCAATTTGTCATCATCACGAACTATTACGATGGCATGGTATCAGCGGGATGGGGATGATGGTGGCCCAGCTGGCAGAAGAGAATATGGAAGAAGGTCGAATTATGATGCGGCGTTTTCTTTGGAGCCTCAATGACGAGTCCGGCGGTATCGGCTGGGGAGCCCCTGAATCCATGGCAGAGAGCATGCATCATCATGCAGGTCTTGCTGAAGAATATATTCATATGCTGCTTTCCTATACCCGTCCCGATGGACCTGAGCTGGCACAGGACGGCAATTTCCTTGAACATGAGGTGTTACAGAGAGGGGTACTATGGGGATTAAACCGGCTTTGTCTACGACGAAAAGCCTTACTTGTAAAAAAAGGTCCCTTGGATAATATTCAATTTTATCTTGAAAGCGATGATATTATAGTCTGTGCTCTTGCCGCCCGTCTCTGCGGGGCCTTATCAATCCAGTCAGCCCGGGACAAACTCTTATCTCTTATTGCTTCTGATAAATCTAAAATCAAAATCCCAATATATGAAGACGGACAATTGCCAGACTATACTCCGGGGCATCTTGCTGAAACTGCTCTACAGGAGCTACAGGCATGAGCTGGGATAAAATCTCCAGGGTGGTGGTTGTGCAATTTGAAATCCACCCCGGAGTAATTGAAAAAAATATGGCATCTCTATGGCGGATGCTTGACGAGATTGAGCCGGCAGCCAATACCCTGATAGTTATGCCCGAATTATGGGCGACTGGTTTTGATTATGAAAATTGCCTGAATCTATCAGCTGAAACCCCGGTAATTATAGAAGAATTAAGAGTTGTTGCCGCAGAAAAGAAATACATATTTATTGGATCTTTGCTGGAACCTCCAGATAGTAACCGCGATCAGCCATGGAACACCATGTTTATAGTGGATGGAAGCGGGATTATCGGCAGATATCGTAAGCAACATTTATTTGCCCCCTGGAAGGAAGACCAGTTTTTTGCTGCCGGCAGCCGAGCAGAACCGATAAGCATTGGTACGGATATGATTGGTCAGTTGATCTGCTATGACCTTCGTTTTCCTGAATTAGCCAGAAGTTATACTGTAAAAGGAGCAACTATCCTGATTGTCTCCGCTCAATGGCCTGATATCAGGAGGGACCATTGGCGTACTCTTCTTCAGGCCCGGGCCATTGAAAATCAGGCCTTTGTCATTGCCGCCAATGGCTGTGGTCAGGTTGGTGATTATATGCTGGCCGGGCACTCAATGATAATTGCTCCGGACGGGACAATTTTAGCCGAGGCAGGTCATAAACCAGAATGTTTGCAGTATACTTTAGCCAAAGATGGAATCGAAAAAGCACGGGAAAAATTCTGCTCAATAGGTGAACGCCCTTGGCTCAATAATAATCAAGATAAAATATGTTCACTTTCCCTATTGCTAAACAACATTAACCGCATTAAACAGCAGGGAAGTCAAATTGTCTTTACTAATGGCTGTTTTGACCTGATCCATTCTGGGCATGTACATTATCTGGAACAGGCAAGGAGTTGTGGTGACTTATTGACTGTCGGGCTTAATTCAGATTATTCTGTCCGTTTGCTAAAAGGTCAGAACAGACCGATTAACAGCGAACATGATCGGGCAAGAGTCCTTGCCGCACTTGGTTGTGTTGATTTTGTTACTGTTTTTAATGAAGATACTCCGTTAAATCTCATAAAAAACATTATGCCAGCGGTGCTGGTCAAAGGTGCAGACTGGGCGGAAGAACAAATTGTCGGAGCCGCTGAGGTCAAAGCAGCAGGCGGGCGGGTGGAAAGAATTAGCTTTGAACATCAATGTTCAACCACCGCATTGATTGAAAAAATCATTCAAACAGAAGACATCGTAAAATAAACGAACAACCGTAGAGATAGATTTTAAACCAGTTTTTAGCAAAAATAAACCAGTTGCAAAACCAAAGTATGTGGTAATATCAATCGCCACCGTGAAGACGGGTTTGAAACCCGTCTCTACCAAATCCAGCAGTTTAAGAGGACGGCAGATGAGACCGGTGCAGCGGTAAAGAAAATTGTCTAAAAAACAGGGCATTTTTATAGGGCGTTTACGAGGTCTGTCAAAATAAAAAAACATTTTTTTCTTAAAGAATGAAATGGAAAACAATAAGCGAACGCAAGAAATAAACAATAATTACCGGGCAATCATTGATAACTGTTTTGTCAACGCTCCCTTTGAACAACTTAAAAAAGACCTGCTTGCTCTCTTTATCAGACATCGGCTCCGTCCTGAAATAGGATTAGAAGGTAATTTCCTTTGGCATACCCAGCCAGAAGATTTTGTTACTCTTGCAGAACAACTAAAAAAACACGATTTACCATGTACTCTGCACGCCCCGTTTCATGACCTTGTTCCCGGCGGGTTTGATGTAGAGATGGTAAAGATGAGCAGGAAAAAACTTGCTCTGGCATTTTCTCTGATTCCCATTTTTAAACCTGTCACCATGGTCTGTCATCTTGGTTTTGAAGATAACAAGTACCAGTCTGACCTGGAGCGTTGGCTCGAAATTTCCCTGACAACCTGGTCAAAACTTATCCCCCTTGCCGCTGAGGCTGGCACCACGGTAATGTTTGAAAATACCTATGAAAGCTCACCAACAATCCATAAACTTTTTCTCTCAGCCTTAAGTAAAGAGTTTGATAATGTCGGATTCTGTCTTGACACCGGTCACACCCTGACTTTTGCCGGCACCGGTTGGCAACCATGGCTTGAAGAACTTGCCCCATGGCTTGGCCAACTTCATCTACATGATAACGATGGTAGCAGTGACCAGCACAAGGCGGTCGGCAGCGGCAGGTTTGAGTTTACCGCTCTGTTTAATCGTCTGCAGGAAATCAATTCAGATCAGACCCAAACACCAATAATCACCCTTGAACCGCATAGCAAAGAAGCCTTTTGGCTTTCCCTGGAAAATATCAAGAAGTTGAATCTTTTCTATTGGTTACATACGTTGTAAATTGATAATTGATAATTGATAATTCTCGAACATCAAAAGGGCTTGATTATCAGGGGGCAGGGAAAGCGGTAGAGATAATTGAGAATTGATAATTCTTGACCATAAAAAATTGTCCAAAAAACAAGGCCTTTTTACAGGGCGTTTACGAGGTCTGGGTTACATAATATTTGACGATTTAAGACCCGATAGCTAAACCAGCTATATCCATAATATTGAAGAATACAACATACATATAAAATCATGTCTGCACCCTTTGTTCACCTCCATGTTCACACCCAGTTCTCCATGCTTGATGGAGCCATTCGTCTTGATGATCTGATCAGCCGCAGCCTTGAATATGAAATGGAAGCCGTGGCGATTACAGATCACGGTGCCATGCACGGGGCCCTCCAGTTTTATGAAAAAGCCCAAAACGCAGGGATCAAGCCCATTGTTGGCTGTGAATTTTATGTTGCCGAGAAAAGCCGTCTGATTCACAACAAGAGTGCTGGTCATAACTTCCACCTGGTTTTGTTGGCCATGAATAAGGACGGTTACCAAAACCTGATGAAACTGACCAGTCTTGCCCAGACCGAAGGTTTTTATTATCGTCCCCGCATAGACATGGAACTTCTTAGCCGCCACCAGCAAGGTTTGATAGCCCTGACCGCCTGCCTGCACGGTGAAATTCCTTGGCGGATCACCAATAATGATCCGGCTGGTGCCAGGGAAAAAGCCAAAGAAATGCAAACTATTTTTGGGGATCGACTCTATTTGGAAATCCAGGAAAATGCCATCCCCAAACAGACAATCGCCAACCAGGGGCTATTAGAGCTTGGCAAAGAGTTAAACATAAAAATTGTTGCCACCAATGACTGTCATTACCTGACCCAAAAAGAATCATACGCTCACGAAGTCCTGTTAGCCATCCAGACCGGTCACACCATGACCGACCCCAAAAGGTTTCGTTTTTCCACCAACGAACTATATTTCAAGTCTGCGGCTGAAATGGCAAGCCTGTTTGATTATTGCCCGGAAGCCCTGAGCAATACCCTTGAGATCGCCGAACGCTGTAATCTGGAGTTATCCTTTGGTGAGAATCATTTTCCCATCTTTCCAGTGCCGGAGAATGAAACTCTGGAAACAGTTTTTGCCAAGGCCTGCTGGCAGGGATTGGAGAAACGGCTTGCTCACCTGCACGAACTCCAGGAGGTGAGTAAAGAGCTTGAGCAACAGTACCGAGAGCGGCTGAGCATGGAAATTGATATTATAAAAACCATGGGTTTTGCCGGTTATTTCCTCATAGTTGCTGATTTTATCATCTGGGCAAAGGGACAAAAAATCCCGGTCGGCCCGGGTCGCGGATCAGGAGCAGGCAGTCTTGCCGCTTACGCCATGGCCATCACCGATATCGATCCCATCCCCTATGGGTTGATTTTCGAGAGATTTCTCAATGTGGAACGGAGGTCCATGCCAGATTTTGATGTTGATTTCTGTACAGACAAAAGAGATAAAGTTATTGAGTATGTTCGCAAAAAATATGGCGGTGCTGAGCATGTCGCCCAAATAATCACCTATGGTTCCATGAAGGCGAGAGCGGTACTGCGCGATGTCGGTCGGGCCCTGGAAATACCTTTACCGGTGGTGGATAAAATAGCGAAGCTGGTGCCTGAAGAGATAAAAATCACCCTGAAAAAAGCTATTGACCGGGAGCCCCGCTTAAAAGATGCCATGGAGCATAATGATGATATTAAAAAACTGCTCTCCGTGGCCCAGACTCTGGAAGGGCTTTGCCGCCATAAATCAACCCATGCCGCCGGGGTAGTTATTTCACCAAAACCAATGGTGGAGTATCTACCGGTATGCCTCGGTCCCAAAAAAGAAATCCTGACCCAGTACGACATGAAATACACCGAAAAAACCGGATTGATTAAATTCGATTTTTTAGGTCTGAAAACCCTGACTGTCATCGACCGAGCCTTAAAACTTATACACCAGGATATTGGCAGAGAAATTGATCTTGCCAAGCTGCCCATGGATGACCCCAAGACCTATGACCTGTTAGGCCGGGGGGACAGCCTCGGGGTTTTTCAACTGGAAAGTGACGGTATGCGGGACCTGCTCATCAAGATGAAACCGGAACAGTTTTCCGACCTTATTGCCCTGGTTGCCCTATATCGTCCGGGCCCGCTCAACTCCGGCATGGTGGATACCTTTGTGAATACCAAGCACGGCAGACAGGTGGCACAGTACCCGCTGCCGGATATTAAACCGGTACTTGAAGAAACTTACGGGGTCATTGTCTATCAGGAACAGGTCATGAAGATAGCCAATATCCTGGCCGGATACAGCCTTGGTGATGCGGATATACTCCGCCGGGCCATGGGCAAAAAAATCCCTGAAGTCATGGAGGAGGAACGGGGCAAATTCATGGCGGGATGTGCTGCCAATAATATTCCACGAGACAAGGCAAAGTATATTTTCGACCTGATGGCAAAATTTGCCGGATATGGTTTCAATAAATCCCATTCCGCAGCCTATGCTTTGATCGCATACCAGACAGCCTGGCTCAAGACACATTATCCGGCCCAGTTTCTGGCAGCCCTGCTCTCCTGTGATGTGGACAACACCGACAAGGTGGTAAAGTATATCAATGAATGTAAACAGATGAGCATTGATGTAATGCCACCCGACATTAATGAATCTTTTCATGATTTTACAGTTATCGGCAATCGTATCCGTTTCGGGCTGGCAGCAGTCAAAAATGTCGGCGGGGCGGCACTTGAATCCATTATTGCCGAGCGAAAAGATGATAAGCCGTACAAATCGTTAACTGATTTCTGCAACCGTATAGACTCTGCCAAGGTAAACCGCAAGGTGATTGAGAGCCTGATCAAAGCGGGAGGGTTTGATTCCCTCGGCCATTACCGGGCCCAATACATGGCGGGGCTTGACTTAGCTCTTGAACAGGCAAAAGCCGTGCAACGAGACAGGTTAAGCGGTCAGATGAGCCTTTTTGCCATAGGTAAGGAAAAAAATCCTGAACAACAAGGTAATCGGGATACAACTCTGCCGGAGATGGATGAGTGGCCTCAACTTGAGAAACTTCGTTTTGAGAAGGAAACCGTTGGTTTTTTCTTAACTGGTCATCCCCTCAAATCAGCAGATGTTGATATCAGGAAAATAGCCAGTGCTACAATAGAACAACTGGCCAACCTGGCAGATAAGCAGCCGGTCCGCATTGGTGCTCTGCTTAAAAATGTCAAGGGGCATAAGTCAAAAAAAGGTGACCAAATGGCCTTTACCGTGTTTGAAGATATGTCATCCAGCGTAGAGGTTATTGTTTTTCCGTCAACCTATGGGCAGTGTTCCCACCTTTTGAGCAGTGACAAGCCGTTGATTATTCTTGGCACCGTCCAGCAGGGGGAACGAGGCCCGAAAATTATCGCCGAAGCCATCGACACGCTGGCCGACGGATTATGTAAGTATACAGAGAAGATCAATATCTCTCTTCAGGCAGAAAAAACTTCCAGAGTGCATCTGGAACAACTTAAAGAAATATTTTATTCTTTCCACGGAAAAACGCCGATTAACCTGACTCTTCATTTTCAAGAGAGAGGTGAAGTTGATATTGAAACCTTGCAAGATCTTAAAGTTAACCCGTCTTCTGATTTTTTTGCCGCTCTTACCAAGCTTTGCGGAAAAGATGCCCTCAAGGTACAGGCTCGTGAAGCTGTTGTGCGAAAAAGGAGAACATAGTTATAATTGATAATTGATAATTAGAAAGAGTGTGTTTAACCTGAATTGAGCGATTTTATGACGCAGATATGTGCTGATATCTTGCATGCCAAGGATTTTCGGAAACCAAAGGCATACCCGTTGGTCTGTTGAGGATTTTCGGGAGCCTTGGCGTGCGAGAAATCGGTGCAGGTCAAGCTAAAAAATCGCTCAACTCAGGTTTAAATAATTGGGGATTGGGATTTGAGGATTCTCGACCATAAAAGGGGCTTAATTATCAGGGAACAGGTGAAGCGGTAAAAAAAATTGTCCCAAAAATAGGGCATTTTTAGAGGGTGTTTACGAGGTCAGGATAATAATATAAAAAATAAAAAACTAATTGTCAGCAATGAAATTTCTTCCGGTAATTATATATTTTCTCCAAAACAAAACAACCAGGAGGAATTTTATATTCCTCTCCAAGTTCATTGGATTTCTGATTGGAATAGTGTCTCTCTACAGCGTACTATTTCATGTTATAATGCTGCAGCACGAAGGCAGAGAGTATACATGGATAACCGGCTTTTACTGGACACTGACCGTTATGTCCACTCTCGGATTTGGCGATATTACTTTTTACTCGGACTTAGGGAGATCTTTCACTCTTCTCGTCCTGGTCACCGGGGTTCTCTTTCTCATCGTCCTACTACCTTTTACTTTTGTCAATTTCTTTTATCAACCCTGGCTTGATGCCCAGCAAAAAGCTCAGACACCATTGAGTTTGCCAGCCGGAACCAAAGACCATATTATTATCACCAGCCTTGATCCGGTAACCGCAAATCTCATCCCAAAACTAAAAAAATATGGTTATCTGTACGCCCTGATCGTGCCGGACTTAAACGAGGCCCAAAGACTTCATAATCTGGGATACAAGGTTGTTGTTGGCGATTATGATAACCCTGAGACCTTTAAAAATCTCCGCTTACATAATGCAGCACTGGTCGTGGTCACCAATGATGACATGACCAATACTTCGATTTCCTTTACGGTCAGGGAACTTACCAGCAAAGTGCCCATTGTCACCGATGCCGACAGTGACAATTCTATTGATATTCTCGAATATACCGGCAACAACCATGTCTTTCAGTTTATGAAAATGCTGGGAGAGGGTATGGCGGTCAGGGTCAAAGGCACTATTCAGGGTGCCAATGTTGTTGGTAATTTCGGACAACTCCTGATTGCAGAGGCACCGGCGGCTGGCACACCATTTGAAAACAAAAATCTGCTCAGTACCAATATCCGCGAAACAACAGGGCTGACAGTGGTTGGGATCTGGGAGAGAGGAAAGTTTATTCCTCCCCTGCCCCAAACCATTATTACCGCCGCCCAAGTTCTGGTCATGGCAGGCTCGAAAGAACAGATAGACAGATATGAAAAAATATTCAGCCCAGCAGCTCTGTTGAACCATAAAGATGCACCAGTACTGATCCTTGGAGGAGGGCGGGTAGGCAGTATAGCTGCCAAGACTCTGGAAGAGTATCAGATTCCTTATATAATTGTTGAAAAAAATCAGGCTATAATCAAGAGAAACAACGGACACCATGTCTATGGCGATGCAACTGACCTCGCTATTCTCCGTAATGCCGGCATAGAGAATGCCCGTTCCGTTTTAATTACTCCCCATAACGATGCAATGAATATTCACCTTACCTTTTATTGCAGAAGAATTCGCCCGGATATCGAGATTATAAGTCGGGCAGTTGAAGAAAAAACAGTTGCTAAATTATACAGAGCCGGGGCTGATCTGGTCATGTCATCGGCAACAATAGGTGCTAACTGTATTCTTAACTTTCTTCGTCCCGATGAGTTTTCCATGTTCACTGAAGGTCTCAATATATTCAGCAGAAAAGTACCTTCTATGCTGGTTAGTACTTCTCTTATTGAAGGTGGAATCCGGGAAAAAACAGAGTGTACGGTTATCGCGATCAACCGCCGGGGTAAACAGATTGTCAACCCTGATCCGACCATTATCTTTCAGGATGAGGATGAAATAATCATGATAGGCAGCCCTGAATCGGAGGAAAAGTTTGCGGAACAATATTTGCACAAAAAAAAGTCGTGATTGTTTTAACCGGACACTACTGAATTTTACTCCGACCCTTACCTGACATCCCCATAATGTTTTTTGACATAAGATTCAAAAATTCGGGGGGACAGGTTTATTTTATAAAACCTGTACAGCCTTTGTACCGGTTGCCATCAATCAATCTCTCCCTGTTTCTTAAGTAGAGACGGGTTTGAAACCCGTCTCTACAATTGCTTGTTAAAGGAAAAGTCAAAGGCAGACTTGACCCCTTTCCTGTATGTAACCCTGCATATATTGAGCGTTACCATTAAAGAATGCTATTATTACATGTACTTATTGGTTCCGATTAAACTACGAGGAGACCACTTATGAAACTCGGAATTTGGCAGCAATTTTCTATGCTGATGTCACGGCATATAGCCGGCTTACCAAAATTTACATGTTTTGGGCGTATAACTTATTTCATGCCAGGAAATCGAATTCCTGTTGCTTGTGCAGGTCCCGGATTGTTCGTGCTGTTGATTGTTGCCCTGATCGCAGCACCCGTTCCGGGGCAGGCAGAGCCGTCGGAAATAACCTGGGGTGAGCGCATCGAGGTCGCCGCCGGCGACGCCTTCCATGGACCTTGGCGTATGAATAAGTCGCAGTTTCATTTCGTTGATGACCCCACCGTGGCCATTAACGAAGAGGGCGTTATCGCAGTCGCTTGGGCCGATCAGTTCCAGCAGGATATTTTCTTCCAGATCTACGCGACCAACGGCGAAAAGCGGTTCGAGCAGCCGGTCAATGTTTCAAGGACATCGACGATTTTTTCCTGGCTTCCGCGGATGGTCATTACATCCGGTGATTTAAACGCGGTGTATATCCTTTGGCAGGAAATCGTCTTTTCCGGAGGTGGCCATGGTGGCGAGATATTTTTCGCGCATTCGACCGACGGTGGGAAGACCTTCAGTGATCCAATCAATCTCTCGAACAGCATCGCCGGTGACGGCAAAGGACGCCTCACCCGACACTATTGGCATAATGGCAGCTTGGACCTCGCCTTGGGGCCGGAGGGGACGCTCTACGCCGCCTGGACCGAGTACGAGGGAGCCCTGTGGTTGAGTCGTTCCACGGATGGCGGTAAAAAATTCTCTAAACCGTTGCGTATCGCCGGCAGCGATGCACAGCCCGCACGCGGTCCGTCCTTGGCCGTTGGTATTAATAATACCGTCTATCTTGCCTGGACTGTCGGCGAAGACCGAGGTGCCGACATTCATATCGCGAAGTCGAATGACGCTGGGCGCTCGTTTGGCGTACCGCTGATCGCCTTTGAAAGCGACGGGCATGCCGATGCACCGAAGATCGCGGTGGACAGCAAGGGAACCGTCCATCTCGTTTATGCGGAAAGACCCTCCCGCCTCTTTGGCCGATATCACATATATTACACCCGATCAAACGATGGTGCACAGACATTCGACAAACCGCAGAAAATTTCAAGCCCATTACCGCAGGCGTTCAAGAGCGGAAATTTCCCGGCACTAAGTATCGACGGCGAGGATAATCTTTATGTGCTCTGGGAACTTTTCCCCGGTCGGGAAAGAGGTCGCCCACAGGGACTCGGGTTCACAGTTTCAAGGGATGCTGGGCGGACTTTCGCGTTGCCCTCGGTCATCCCGGGCAGTGCTGATCCTGCACTCGGCTACAACGGTAGCCGGCAAGGCTTATTGATGAGGAAGCTGGCCGTCAATGCGGCGGGGGTGATCGCCGTTGTCAACAGCACCTTCAAAAAGGGGGAAAGAAGCCACATCTGGCTCTTTCACGGCTATTGTACCGGACGCTAAACCCCAAACATAGTTAAGCTATACCACTGATTCGCAATGGCGTGTCAACAGAAATGGTGGAGATGATTTCTCGGTTAATCGCATTAGGGTTCTGTTGACAGAAAGGAAAGAAAGGGGTCAAGTCTGCCGTTAACTTCTGGTTAGTTTGTAAATCAATAAATCAAGATCATCCCCTATATGGATATTATGCTCTTAGGGTAGTGGGCAAGAGTTAGAAGGAAAAAGTTTAAAAGGAAAAAAGCTATTTTTGTTCGATCGCTGTTTCATTGATGCATAAAAAGTCAACGGTAGACTTGACCCCTTCACTATATCTTAATCCACATTCTTTAGCGATGCTCTTTGCATACCTGCCAAAAGCTGACGGTGTCCATACATTTCCAGGTTCATTTGCCATATCGCGGGCCTTGCATACCGCCTCAGCAACAATTCTTCCTTTTTTTTAATCCCTTGCGAATGGGGCTGGTTTCTCCTTTATCACTTAACAAAAATGAGCGGACAGGAGCAGATGTCTCATTGTCATCCCTAAGAGCTTTATATTTATCAAAAGAATAATTGCCAAGCACTAATCCTTCACTCATGGCTTCAGCCGTTGCCGAAGATGACAACCCCGCCATCTCCGGCAACACCACACATATATTTTCAGCTTTCAAGGTTCGTCCCTGATTGGCGATTACCCCACCGGCAAGGCGTACCTGTTCCAGCATTTCGTTTTCATTTTTATTTTTTTTACCAAGGCCAACCAGCAAAATACAGCCACAATCAAAACTCCCGGCTAACGCCTGATCAAACAATTTTGGATAAAGTAGACAAACCTGCCCCTGTTGACCTGTGAAGGCCCCTGATTTACAGACCGTCCTGACGATTTTTTTTATATTTCCGCCAGATTCAGGTATGTTTTTTTTTCGCTGCAACAGGCAATATACTAAGATATCTCCATCAAATTTTTCCGGTTTACGGCTAATTACGGTAATCACAAACCAACTCCTTTTTTCTGCATTATCTATAAACACATTGACCAGCCCTTCAATAAACTATGAAAGTTGGCCACTCAAGGCATGTTAGACCTAAATACCAACTTTCATATAAAATCAACATAACTGGACATGTAAATAATAATAAATTATGATTTTCAATATCTTCACCATGAAGATATTAAAATGAATCACACCCTGCAAAAAACCATCATATCTCATAAAAACATGATGAACAATAAAAACAGTAACTATTCAGCGATATGAATAAACTCCCATAAACTTAGGCTGTAACTGTTCAGATGTGCTTTATATTCGTTCATTTCGGAGTCTCGTTCCTCGCTTACCTGAGCTTCGCAGCGTACTAATGCTACTCAAGAAGCTCAGGTAAGCGAGGAACGAGACTCCGAAATGGGCGAAGATGGAGTGCAGCTGAATAGTTACCTATTTTTTTCATTAAATTCAAGCAAAAAGTCCATATAAAAAATCAGGAGAATAAATGCTTACCCTGCTTATCGTTTCCGTAAGTTGTGCCATAATTATTTCCGCAGTGTGCAGTATCCTTGAAGCTGTCCTTTACTCAGTAACCGTAAGTCAAGTAGAGCTTATGAGAGAAACTCATCCCCGCCATGCAGAAATCATGACCGAGATGAAAAAAAACATAAGCAGGCCCATCACGGCAATACTCACTTTAAATACCATGGCACACACAATGGGAGCATCTGTCGCAGGTGCAGCGGCAGTCGGAGTATTTGGCACAAGTAGCCTGATCTGGTTTTCTCTGCTCTTTACCCTGGCAGTACTGCTGTTCACAGAAATTCTCCCTAAGACCATCGGAGTTCAATATGCAAAACAATTAGCCCCCTGGATAACCAGGCCCCTGCAAGCCATGGTAGTTATCCTCAAACCAATTATCTGGCTCTGTCAGATCATCACACAGATCATTCCAAAAAATGTAAGCCAGCAGCAAATTTCTGCCGAGGAGTTGCAGACCATCGCCAAGCTATCATTAAAATCAGGAGAGATTGCCGAAGAACAGGAAACTGTCATTGCCAATATCCTTAAATTGAAATACAAAACTGTCCGTCAGGTCATGACTCCCAAAACAGTAATGTTCATGTCAGATAAGAATCTCACCATCAGGGAAGCAAGGAAGTTTGACAAACAATGGCAAATGCACAGCCGTGTTCCAGTTTACAATGAAGATATGAACGAAATAGAGGGAATTGTGTTAAGTCGTGATGTGTTTATCAAAGCGGCTGACGATAAGTATGACATGAGACTTACAGAGGTTATGCAACCCGTCTCTTTTATTCCGGAAACAGCTCGATTGGACACAGTTTTTGTTGATTTTTTTGAACGGCGGCAACACCTTTTTGTAGTAGTTGATGAATATGGCAGCGTGACCGGTGTAATTAGTATGGAAGATATAATTGAAGAAATTATCGGCAGGGAAATTGTCGATGAATCCGACAAGGAACTCAATATGAGAGAACTTGCCCGCCAGAAATCAGAGGGCAAGAGAAAACAACCCGATCAGCAAGAACATAGTACAGAATAACCTAATGGGCATGCAAATTTACCAGATATAAAAAAGAGATTCCTGCTTAAACTTCTTATAATCAAACAAAGGATTGCCACAATGAAAACTCAAGTTATCATTATCTTGTATGCAATTATTTTATCATTCACCCTGCTGGTACAGAGTGTTGCCGCTAATCAATGGTTTATCAAACCCAGCACTGAAGCACCAATCCGAACTGGGACCGGAATAGAGTACCGGATCGTTGCCATAGTCAAAGACGGTACAGCCATAAATATCCTTGATAGACAGAATGATTGGGCAAAAATTCGACTGGCAAACGGCAGGGAAGGTTGGATACCCAAACGCTTTTTAAGTAATGACAAACCTCTTGCCAAGCAATTGGCAGAGCTTAATCTTGAAAATAAAAAACTCACAGAAAAAATAGCTCAAACAGATTATAATTTTCAGGAACTTATTGCATTAAACGGTAAAAACGAACAATATTTATCAGCATGCATAAATAAACGGGACAACATTAAAGCAAAATATGAACAACTTAAGATAGACACTACTGATGTTGTCCAAACTAATGAGAAACTGATCGCCAGTGAACAGCAATTAGCAAAACTCCAGGAGGAACTTGCCATCTTAAAAAAGAAGAACAGCGACCTTGAGAACAAATCTACTCTCATCTGGTTTTTAAGTGGGGCCGGAGTTTTATTATCAGGATTGGTTATTGGTCTTGTCAGCAGCAAGCGGACAGGTAAGCGAAGAGGCTCGTTACGATAACAACCGTTGCAAACTATCTGATCTCTATGTCAACAGCCGGATCCCGGACAGCCGCATGGTTCAGGCTCAATGCAACTTCCCGGCCTCGCTGTTCATCAACTCGTCGCAACAACCATAAGCCAACGATGAAAAAAGATAATGTGCTGATAAGGGCCAGGCGGTGGTTACCACCACTAAGATAGCTGATCAAACCATAGCTTACAGGACCGACGATAGATGCAAGA
The DNA here is from genome assembly GCA_964423765.1 of uncultured Desulfobulbaceae bacterium. Taxonomy (GTDB): domain Bacteria; phylum Desulfobacterota; class Desulfobulbia; order Desulfobulbales; family Desulfobulbaceae; genus DRLX01. Next base: position 14,438 of record CAYRGM010000002.1, on the reverse strand, counting down.
CGGGTTGCCATCCCCCATAGACCAAAGAATTCGGCAGTTCTTGCCACCGGTGTAAGTCTGCCCACCATGGCTCTGCCAACCGCCTGACTTGCCCCCAATGCCAGACCTATCATATTAGCGGCCAGCCATACTGTTGCTCGTTGATCGGCAACCGCCATCATAATAATTGCCCCGCTCCAGATCAGCAAAATGATGGAAAGAGACCGTACCGACCCGATCCTGTCCTGCAGATATCCAAAGAATAAGGCACCAAATGAAGCCGTAATATTAACCACCATGATCAGGATAATTAGCGACTGGCTGTCAAACCCCATTACCTCACGGGCATAAACCGCACTCAGCACCACCACAGTTGCCACCCCTGACTGATATACAGACAGGGCTGTTAAAAAACGAAATAAATCAGGAAGATCTTTAGCCTGTTGCAAAGTTTTGCGTACCTGCAAAAAACCAATATGGAAATAAGACATACTACTTGGAAGAGCTTCAGGAACTCGCCGTTCACGCATCCATAGAAAGGTAGGGGTCGCCGCAATAATAAATACTGCTGCGGTAATCAACATGGTCACAGGGACCAACTGTTCTTCGCTCCATCCCTGTTTTTGTCCCCAGACAATCCATATCAGACATAGACCAAGGGTCAATAATCCTCCAAAATAGCCAAGTCCCCAACCGTAACCGGACATGCGACCCATTTTCTCATTAGATACGATTTCAGGAAGAAAAGCGGAAATGAGATTTTCACCACTGGCAAACATTATGGCGGAGATTACAATTAAAATAATAGCCAGCATGACATCTCCAGAGCCAACCATGGCCAACATGGCTGTAGCACTGGCACAGATAAGGGTAGTAACAAGCAGAAACTGTTTCTTTGCCGCCCGATAATCTGCAATGGCACCTATAATTGGGGCACTCAATAATACACAAAAATTGGCAAAACCCACCGCCAGTGTCCATAAAAAAGTGGCCTCACCTGATGAGTAGCCTCCCGGTCCACCAGCCACCACCCCGACAAAATAAGCACTGAAAATAGTGGTCATAACCACCGTGGTGTAACCGGAATTGGCAAAGTCAAACATTCCCCAGGCAATCTGTTCCCGTCGGTCGACTTTATTGGATTTTTTTTGCTGCACAATCCTGGTTGATTTCATGTTTTTCAGGAAATAATAATATGATCAACGCCCCGGGCCCTCAACCCTGCTCCGGAGGTGAGGCAGCATGTATAGGCTCAACAATATTATGGGCGGTAGCAAGATTGCGAACAGCAAGCATGAAAGTTGTCGGCAAGGGCAGATGTCGTTCTTCCTGGAGCAGACCAAGGGTACGGGCTATGAGCAGGGAAGCAGCAGAGTTAACACCTTCCTGGTTATCACAAATGGTTTGCATCCGCAGGCATCCGTAAGAAACAGTAAAATCCCCTGACAATGATCAGCAAGGTCCCGCAGTTCCGCTTCAACCAATTTCTGGTATTTACGGGCAAAACCGGGTAACTTCACAGTTAACAGGTTCTGAGCCAAACAGATTGTTGACAACTGCCCCTGCTAAAAATCTCAGATCTGATTGCTCAAGAGATTCCAATCAAACACACACCTCGTCTATAATACTCTTCACCCAACCACGACATATCGTTATTACATAAAATATATCTACAACCTCAGATTCCTGTGTACAATATGGACAAAACCAGTCAACCATTTATTTGTAGACATCCTACAGGATAGATACCAAGTACCCATTTCTATCAATGGTAATTTCAGGCTTTTTTGTCCACCTTGGACACATTTTCTTGATTTTACAAGAGGTAAAGATTAATATTATAAGTAACTATTCAGCGAAATGAACAAACTCCCATAATCTTGGGCTGTAACTATTAAGATGTGCTTCACGGAGTCTCGTTCCTCGCTTACCTATTCGTTCATTTTGAGCTTTGAAGCGTACTATAATGTTACTCAAGAAGCTCAAAATGGGCGGAGATGGAGTGCAGCTGAATAATTACTTATAACATCATTGTATGATGTCTGTAATACCTAATTGCATTAAATTGCTGAGATGGGGAAAAGGAGATTAAGATGGGATTAGTAGAAATTCTGGTGGTGGTGTTAATTATTGGCATAGCGATATATCTTTTGTATCTTCTGTAAGAAGATGATATGCAATAAAACAATGACAGAATTGACACCATCCAGCGTTATCTATAAGGGGGAAAAAGGGGTCAAGTCTGCCTTTGACTTTCACCTGATTGATAAAAAAATGCACAACCCTAATTTGAGGTCTATGTTCTATGCCCAAATCAGATATGACAATCACACGGCTGAACCAAGTCTGAATAACCTATGCTTGACCTCATTGGCCGTAAATATTCGGGTAGCACCTCACGGAGTCTCGTTCCTCGCTTATGAGAGTTTTTTTACCAACCCGAATATTTACGATCCAGTCATAAAAGTTCCTGTCATCATAATACTTTAATATCTCTTCAACAGAGATACTCTCGCTCCAAGGAAATTCTACCTTCAAGGCTATCTGTTGATTGCCGGCATCATCTATCCATGGAGTTCTCCTGAACGACTTACAAGTCCAGCAGGCTGTGGGCATGGGACCGGTTTTACCGTCTACCGGAACACCTGTTCTAAGGGTATTGATATTATCTTCCAGGATATAAAAATGACCGCGTGGTGCGTTATAGTCCTTGGCAAAACCATAGCCGGTCCACATTTGTAAGAGCCGGGTCCCGTGCCAGCAGGTCGTCGATCTGGTCACTCTGCCTGGTTTGCATATAAAGAGTCGTGCTGCCTGGAGAAATACTTACCCCATTCAGTACTTTTTGGTTCAAACTTTTTTATTTCAGGAACAGCATTGATTGCTTGCTGCTCCGCCTTATTCTCATTGATGGAAACAGCCAGCACAAATAAAGGAACAATTGCCAAAGCTGAAAGACCAATCAGTAGTATTGTTTTTTTCATTTTTCCCCTCTGTTTTACAGTTCTTTTACACCAAGATTACCAGAGGTTGAAGGAATACTGCCTGGAAGACCGCGAGGAGTTCCCCTATGACAGTCCCAGCAAATTTCTGGTAAAAGCTCCGTTCCCCTCCGGTTGGTATAGATGAGTGTATTTCATCATTTCTGAAAGCACATCCTGGTGACAGGAAATACAGTTTGCCTGTATCCTCCTGGCTACATCATCAGTGATACGGATATTGTTATCATAGGTACCGAAAGTCATGGCCACCGAGTGCTTGAGCCCATCCCTAACCTTGGCACTCATTTTATCGACGAAAGAGTCACGGGGCTGAGGACAGTCAACACAGCTTGCAGCGTCCCGGTGTGAGTTATGCTGCCAACTGGCGTAATGGGTATTTATGACATGACAGTTATAATACATGTCTTCGGATCTTTCGAGAGATATGAGATCATATTTGAAGCGTTACATAAGCGAACAGACCAAGCACCACTATGATACTGCCGGCTGCGACAGTTTTCATTATGTTGCCTGTTTCCATGGTTAACCTTCATTCTTATTATGTTAGGGTTGATGGAAAGGAATCTGTGGGCGATGTTTACTGGGGCTATGCTTGAGACCTTGAATATCTCCGACAAATATCCCGGTCAAGAGCAATTAGGTGCCAGAGGCAATACTCTTATCACGAATATTCCTTTTTTTTAATTTATCATATCAGTCCCAATCACCTCCTTCAATAATGTGGTAATTTAATGATATAGAGTGTAGGTTGTATGCTAATTTATATACGGTTTTTTTGCAAATTTTGTACCACCGTTTAAAGTTGTAGGATTATCCGGCAGTTAAGGTTTCCTTCCTAATTTTTTCATCCAAAAACTGTGTTTTCTTACAATATATCGTTACTGTTTGGTAACAGTTGTTCAAGTTGAACCGTTGACCTTTTAATAATCATCTGGGATTTTCCAGAGAGGGATTATTTGTAACTATTATTTTTACCTGAATTGAGCAATTTTATGACGCAGATATGTGCTGATATCTTGCCGTTGCACTGCTGTGTGCCAAGACTTATAAGAAAACCGTAGACATACCCGTTGGGTCTGCCCACGGATTTTCTTAAGAGCCTTGGCGTGCAAGAGATCGGAGTCTCGTTGCACTCGCTTATCTGGTGCAGATCAAGTTAAAAAATCGCTCAAATCAGATTTTAATAACAGAATATTACCCAAGACTGCTCTTTCATCGTTTCCTCATGGTATTAATTATGCATAAATGATTAACATCAATACAAAATTCACAAAAATGGTTTTTTTATGCGACTCAGAACAAAATTCATGGTTCTTATCGGCTTGGTCATTTTTGTCTCCTACGGAATCACTTTTTACCGCACTTCGTCTTTTCAATATGAACTGGTCATGACCCAGATAGTGCAGCAGGCACGCATGCTGCACAAACAAGTTTTAATGACCAGACAATGGGTGGCGGATCATAATGGTCTTTTTTTCCTTGAAACGGATCAGGCTCAGCCTAATCCTTTTCTTCAAGAGCCTGTAATTGAAGATATGTTAGGTCGCCGTTATGTAAAGCGCAACCCGGCCATGGTTACCCGGGAGTTGTCTGAGTATGCTTCCCGCCTGGATTTTTTCAGCTACAGGGTGACCACCTTGAAGGCCATCAATCCTGCCAATGAACCGGACGATTTTGAACGGCGGGGTCTTCTGCTTTTTGAGAGTGGCGCCTCCGAGATTGTGGAAATTGAGAATACGGACAGCGGCAGAGTTTTACGCTATATGGCCCCTCTTTTTGTGGAGAAGTCATGCCTGGCCTGTCACGCACACCAGGGATACAAGGAAGGCGAGATCCGCGGGGGCTTGAGCGTTACCATTCCGATTGACTTGGCCTATGAGAGCATAGAGCAAAACAACCGGATGTTGTTGCTTTATGGGATTATTACGATTCTGCTGGTCAGTCTCACAATCTTTCTGTTGATCGATTTTCTGGTGGTGCGACGGTTGGGGCTACTGGCCAGGGGCATGGACAGTTTTCCGGAAAAAAGCGGGCTCGATATACCTCTGCCGAAAGGAAACGATGAGATCAGTCATCTAACTACCAACTTCAAAGAACTCTGTGTACGACTTACCACTTCACAACAGGAACTTAACCAAACCAGAGAACAGGTTTTCCAGACTGAAAAGTTAGCGGCTCTGGGCCGATTAGCCGCCGGCGTGGCTCATGAGGTGAACAATCCCCTAGGCGGCATGTTGAACTGCGTGAAAAGTATGCAGGAAGCACCGGATGACCAGAGTATGCGGCAGCGTTACCTGGAACTGTTAGGCAAGGGATTGCAGCGCATCGGTCATATTGTCAACCAGTTACTGAACTTCGGCAGACAAGAGTCTGTGCAGCTCAGGAAGATATCCGTGGATACCGTTATCCAGGAATGTCTGGTCCTCCTGGAGTATGGTTTGAAAAATATCGAGCTCAAAACAGATTTCATGGTACCCTGTGAATATTCCGTTGATGTTGAGGCATTGAAACAGGTTGTGGTCAATGTCTGTCTCAACTCTATTGCCGCCATGCCGGATGGTGGCACGCTTAAGGTAGAGACCAGGAAATCCAATTCAATGATTGTGGTGACGATTACAGATAGTGGCAGCGGCATTAAAAAAGAAGACTTACCTAAGATCTTCGATCCATTTTTTACAACCAAAGATATCGGTGAGGGGACCGGTCTGGGCTTATCGGTTACCTATTCACTGGTTCAACGGATGAACGGCACGATTACCGTTAACAGTCGGCAGTGGGCGGGAACATCCTTCCTTATTGAACTACCGGTATCAGAGGACAGAGGACAGAGGACAGAAGACAGAGATAAAATTTATTATGCGTAAAACAAGAATATTATTAGCAGAAGACGATGAGATCATGCGGGTCACCCTTTGCGACCGGCTGGTCAGAAATGGTTGGCAGGTTGACCAAGCCGAAAACGGCAAAGTGGCTCTGGCACAAATAAAGCTGCACAGTTACCATCTGGTGATATCAGACATTCGCATGCCACATCTGGATGGCACGCAATTGCTGGAGGAGATTATGTGCTCATCTCCTGATACCGATGTAATCTTCATGACCGCTTTTGGTAATGTTGAAGACGCGGTTGTCTGTCTCAAAAAAGGAGCTATCGATTACCTGCTCAAGCCTTTTGATATGGATGATCTGGTTATCCGGATCGAAAGGTTACTGGAGACTCAGGCGATCAAGGCCAAATGCGTTTCGCTGGAGGAATGCTGTAATAAATCCCGTATCCCAATTATCGGTGGCAGCAATGCAGTGCGAGCTATGCTGCAATTGATCAGTCAGGTGGCACCAACCGATTCAACCGTGTTGATAACCGGAGAATCAGGCACTGGTAAGGAAGTGGTAGCCGCAGCCATTCATTATAACAGCCGCCGGGTCAAAGGTCCCTATGTCAGAATTAACTGTGCTGCAATCCCTGAAGGATTAATGGAGTCCGAGTTGTTCGGTCATGAAAAAGGAGCATTTACCGGTGCCGACACCAGGAAAACAGGTAGGTTTGAAATGGCAGACGGCGGTACTATCCTGCTGGACGAGATCGGCGAGATGCCTTTGCATCTACAGGTCAAACTATTGCGTGTCCTGCAAGAAAAGGAAATAGAACGGGTGGGCGGCAGCGGCATCATCAAGATTGATGTGCGTATTCTTTGTGCTACCGCCAGAAAATTGGCTGACGAAGTCAAGCAGGGTAACTTCCGGGAAGACCTTTTTTACCGTTTGCAGGTTATCCCCATTGGAGTGCCACCGCTACGCCTCAGGAAGGAAGACATCCCTGACCTGTGCTGTTTTTTTCTGGCAGAGTTCAGCCAATCGTGTGGCACGGCAATGAAGTTATCGGATGAAGCACTGCATATTTTAATGGCGTACGATTATCCAGGCAATATCCGAGAATTGCGCAATATCATTGAGCGTATTTCCGTCCTTGCCGTGTCGCCCATTGTCCATCCCTGGCATCTTCCTGCTGATATCACCGGCACTGTCGGGGCAAGCGACCAAGAGACATTGAAGCTGTCTGACGCTTTAACTCAAACAGAAAAAAGCTGTCTTTTACGAGCCTTGCACCGGACCAACGGTAATAAAACCGCGGCTGCCCAGTTGCTGGGGATCAGCCGGAAAAATCTCTGGGAAAAATTGAAGCAACATCAAATGTGACAGATTTTTCCATGGTCCCGGCATGTAGTATGTTTTGTAACTATTCGTAACGGGGAGAGATGCATTCTTTTAATATTAAACAGTAATGATTTTCCTTTTGGAACAACCTATAACCTGAATTGAGCGATTTTATGACGCAGATATGTGCTGATATCTCGCCGTTGCACTGCTGTGTGCCAAGGGTTTCCGAAAACCGCAGGCATACCCGTTGGTCTGTTGAGGATTTTCGGGGAAGCCTTGGCGTGCAAGAGATCGGTGCAGATCAAGCTAAAAAATCGCTCAACTCAGGTATAAGTTACAAAAAAACAAAAGCTCCAGATAATTCCATAGTCCATGAATAAATCAGATACCATAACTTACCTTCAAAACCAAATCCATGAACTGCAAACAGACTTAAATCATCTGAACAATAAGTTGCGTCTGATCACGGAAAAGTATGAACAGTCAACGAAACAATGTTTTGATCTGTCTCGCACCATTGAAAATAAAGTGCAGGAAAGAGTGGTCAAGGTGCAAAAAACCAATGCCAGACTTGAAGCTGAAATAAAGGAACGGCTGGTCGCAGAAGAAACATTGCGACAGAAAGAGATATATATGCAGACCATAATGGATGCCATACCGGTCGGGGTAATGATTATTGACGCGGATACCCATTTGATTGTTGACATTAACCCTGCGGCAATGGAGTTGACAGGTCTGACCAGGGAAGAGATGGTCGGCAAGGTGTGCCGTGGATCAATCTGCCCCAGAGATGAAGGGGAATGCCTTATCCTTGATCTGGCACAAAAAACCGTTGACCAGTCAGAATGTATTCTGCTGGCCAGTGACGACCGCGAGTTTCCTGTTCTAAAGACCGTAACCTCACTGGAACTCTCAGGACATAGGTATATTGTTGAAATATTTCAAGATATTACCGACCAGAAAAAACTGGAAACAGAGCTTGAAAGGCTTTCCATCACCGACGAAATGACGGGTCTGCTTAACCGCCGGGGGTTCACGGCCATGGCCAACAAACTGCTGCAAATTGTAGAAAGAGGTGGTGATGAACTCTTTCTACTGTATGCCGACTTTGACAACTTGAAATGGATAAATGATAACCTGGGGCATACAGTCGGCGATCAGGCCATCATCAAGACCGCCGACCTGTTAACACACACCTTTCGACAAGCCGATGTCATCGGCAGAATAGGCGGTGATGAGTTTGTCGTGCTTTTTATGGACAAGGTCGGTTCGGATGTTGAAAAATCGGCAACAAAGCGTTTTCAGGAAAATCTTAAAGAGGTCAACAGCCGGCCGGGACAAAAATATGAAATAAGCTTAAGCTATGGACTCGCTCACTATGACACCACATCTTTCACTACAATCGAAAATATGTTGTCACAGGCCGACAAGTTGATGTATGAAGTAAAAAAAGAAAAGAAACGAGCCCGTCTTGTTAGTTACGCCAAGTAGATTGCATGTAAGCGGTCAATTTACTTGAGCCATGCCGGATTAGCTAAAAAACAACGAACGACCTGCCCGCTGACCCGGGCAAGATAACCATCACCCTTTGCCATGGCTTCCCCAAGAGGTATCGGCCCGGGACAGAGACTGAACACCGCCGAGACACCCATCTCATGCAGTTCTCCAAGCTCATCACCCACAGTACCGGCTATGGCTATACAGGGAATGTCCTTCTTTTTTGCTAGGGCAGCCACCCCCGCTGGAGCCTTGCCAAAAGCCGTCTGAAAATCAATCTGTCCTTCCCCAGTCAGGACAAGATCTGCACCGATCATCTTTTCCTCAAGACCAACCAGCTCAAGCACCATTTCTGTACCTGAGCGTAATTTTGCCCCAAGAAAAGCATACAAACCTGCCGCCAGTCCCCCGCCGGCTCCGCCGCCCGGCAGCTCACGAATATCCAGACCAAGATCACTCTCTACAACTGCTGCAAGGTTTACAAGCCCGGCCTCAAGCATTTGCACCTGCTTTGGCTCTGCACCTTTTTGCGGGCCATAAACCCTCGCTGCCCCCTGCTTACCCAGTAACGGGTTGTCCACATCACAGACCGCCTCAATGACAGTATTTTTAACTCTATGATCAATACCACTCATATCAATATGAACAATATCCGACAGGGATGCTCCAACTGGCCTTACGGCCTCACCATTGTTATTTAAGAATTTGACCCCTAATGCCGCGGCCACTCCGATGCCGCCATCATTGGTTGCACTGCCGCCAATGCCAACCCCTATCCTCACCGCCCCCAAATCAAGGGCCGCTAAAATCAACTCTCCGGTGCCAAAAGTAGTTGTCCAGGCGGGATCACGAGCGTCTTCCTCTAACAGAGCCAGCCCGGAAGCAAGAGCCATCTCCACAGCCACAAAATTAAGCTCTGGAACAAAACAAAACCCGGCATCAATAAGCTCAAAACGAGGCCCGGTAACGAGTATTTTCCGCCGCTCACCTTTCAGGGTATCAACAGTTAAATCAACAAGTCCATCACCGCCATCGGCAACCGGAACCTGAACAATCTCTACATCTTCAAGCACGGACTTAACCCCCTCTGCCATGGCCGCGGCTGCCTCTCCGGCGGTTAAAGAACCTTTGAAGGCATTGGGTGCAATTACTATTTTCATGTTTTTGCCCGTTTTATTGTTGGGTATGTTAATAAACAGACCCGAATAGCCATCATCTTTCTTGCTGTCAGACCTCGTAAACGCCCTATAAAAAGGCCCTGTTTTTTGGACAATTTCCTTTGCTGCTCCCCCCTGTCCCCTGTCACCTGTCCCCTGATAATCAAGCCCCTTTTATGTTCGAGAATTATCAATTATCAATTATCAATTTACGATGTTTGGCTGTACCATTTGCGGCGGCATTTCAGAGCCGCCACCCCAGTTGAGTTTATTGCGAAGAATAGAAAAATACCTTTTATTGGGCGAACTGATTATCAGTAACGGCTTACTGGCAGCTTCAACCTTAAGGTTATCATCTCTACCAAGAATCCAGGCTAATCGACCGTCCACCATAACCTTTACTTCATCTGTTTTCTCTGCCAGCCGGGTGGATATTATGGTTTTTGCGCCAAGCAAAACCGGTCTAGACTCCAACATGAAAGGACAGATAGGAGTCACCAACAGCACTTCAAGTTCAGCATGCACCACAGGTCCACCGGCAGATAGATTGTAAGCAGTGGAACCGGTTGGAGTAGAAAAAATAAGTCCATCCGCCTTGTAGGTTGCGATATATTCATCATCGGCCCAACAACACATCCGAAGAAGTCGGGCAGTCGAGCCTTTTACCACAACCACTTCGTTCAGGGAAAAACAAGGTTTAGTTTCCTGCCCTTCCCTATCCACTTTCCAAGTCTTCAGCATCATTCTTCGTTCTATATTAAAATCACCTGCCAAAATAGCTGCCAAAGCCTGATACATCTCTCCCGCGGCAATTTCGGTTAAGAAACCAAGGTCTCCAAGATTTATGCCAACCACTGGTATATCTAATTCTGCGGCCTGTGCCGCCACATGGAGAAGGGTTCCGTCTCCACCAAGAATCACCAACATGTCCATGTCAGGAGTAATAATATCCATGCTGGAAGCAATTCCCCTGGCAGTCATCCAGTTGATCAGTTCCCGGCCGGCCTGCTTAATTTTTGGGCTGAATTTACGGGGAATAATGCCAACTTGACGAATAATCATCAATCCTGACCCAGCTCAGCAGATCTTTTTGCCGCCCGCTCAACAGCAGACATGACTGCAGAGCGTAAACCACCTTTTTCCAGTTCATGGATACCTGCAATGGTAGTTCCCCCTGGTGAGGTGACCATTGCTTTCAGAGTACCAGGATCATTACCACTCTCAAGAGCCATCCTGGCTGAACCGTAAACAGTCTGTAACACCAATTGCCTGGCAACCGGCCGGGGAAGTCCGGCCAGAACCCCGCCGTCTATCATGGCCTCAATAAAGGTAAACACATAACCAGGACCGGAACCGCTTAAACCGGTTACCGCATCAAGAAGATGCTCGTTTATGTGGATACAAATGCCAATGGCAGAAAAAATATCCAGGCCAAGCTGAATATCTTCATCCCTTGCCATGGCATTTGCACTAAGGGCAGAAGCTCCCGCCAAGACCAGGGCGGGAGTATTGGGCATAACCCTGATGATACGCATTTCACCGACAATTTTTTCCATAGCGGCAATGGTCACACCAGCAGCGATGGAGATCAGTAATCGTCCTGACAATAACAAAGCATACTGTTTGAGAACCGGCTCCATGACCTGGGGTTTTATCGCCATGATTATAACTTCTGAATGATTAGACAGTATATCTGGAGAATCTGTGACATAAACACTATATGTTTTCTCCAAATAAGTCCGTCTGTCATGATCAGGTTCTGCAACCATTAATTGCAAGGAATCAACAAGACCAGATTTAATCATGCCCCTGATCAGGGCCTCGCCCATTTGCCCCCCACCAATCAGACCTATTTTTTCTGTAATTGCCATTTTTATTTATTACCTTGTTTTTTATTCTTTACTCTTTAATCTTTACCTGTCCAAACAGGTTATACTTACAATTCTTTTTTTTACCAGCTTTAGGATAAAAAAGAACAAAAAAAAACCGCCGGAAAACCGGCGGTTTTTTAATCAAAACATAATTTCTTCAAAAGTGGTGGTAGCCAAGTCAAGTTACGCTATCACTCGACAAGTTGCCCACCTGTCACCTGTACCCTGTTACCTGTATCCTGTCACCTGCAAGCAAACTGAGGCATAAGTTTTTCAGAAGATGGAAAAGGAAGAAATGGTTGAAGATCTGAAGATAAACCCTCGGAAAAGTTATCTAACCTACCATGGCGATTGTTCAGATTATCCTCCAATGTTACCAGCTCCCAACAATGGGGATTATCAATAATAGCCTGCATCAATTCAAAATGAAGCCCATGTCCTGAACGATTGGCGATAACATGCCCCATCAGAGGATAACCAAGCAGAACCATATCGCCAATCAGATCAAGAACCTTATGTCGAACAAATTCATCTTCAAAACGCAATCCTCCTTCGTTAAGAACAGATTTACCATCCCAGTGAATAACAACAACATTATTAAGATTAGCACCCAAAGCCAACCCCTGCTTCCGTAGAGACTCAAACTGATCAGCAAAACCAAAGGTCCTGGCTCTTGCTATTTCCCGACAAAAAAGTTCACGAATTACTTCAACACTGTAGACCTGTTCGTTAATAAGATTATTAGTAAAATTAATTCGTGCTGTGACCTTAAACCCGTCCCATGGCTCAATACTAATTTTCTTGACTCCATTGGAGATACTAACAGGACTGATAATTCTCATAATCTTTCGTAAAGATGTCTGTTTCTTCCTGCCCCCCCTGGCAAGTAAATGGATAAAAGGTCCGGCACTACCATCCATGATGGGAACCTCTTCACCATCAAGTTCCACAATAGCATTATCTATTCCAGCTCCAAAAAGAGCCGCAAGAAGATGCTCGGTGGTGGAAACGGTAACTACACCTTTACCAATGGTGGTGGCCAACCTTGTATCAATAACATGATCCATACGGGCCGGGACAAATGGTTTTGTGCTTAAATCGATGCGGGAAAAAATTATTCCATAATTTATCGGTGCCGGTTTGATAGTCATGTTAACCGGCAAACCAGTATGCAAACCGATACCGCAACCACTAACCGATCGCTGTAAAGTATATTGGCTTGATTCTATATTGCTGAAAGTCATAAAAAATATTACCTTTTTTATTGTTAAGTGAAAAAATGTTCAAATTATTATACTTGTAAATGCAAAAAATAATCCCTTTCGAAAAAAATGTCCATAAAAAATAATAAATTTCAACAAACAACCAATAAAACATACACTTACAAATACAATCTATATATCATAAAAACATAAAATAGCAATAAAGTTTGTGCAAAAAACAACACAATCATATCATCATTATATTCTATATTGTTTTTTTCACACAATAAATTCGTAACTGTTTCTTAGGATAACCTGTTTTTTCCATATGCAACATGCAGGATTTAAGCTATAAACGATACAATAGAATATGAGCATTAAAAATATATCAATTATCATCAAAATATGGCGACAGGATGGCCCGCAGATATCGGGTTTTTTTGAGGTACACCATCTTGATAACATTGATACCCACATGTCTTTCTTGGAGATGCTGGATGTACTCAATGAGCAACTGACCATGGAAGGTAAGGAACCGGTAGCCTTTGACCATGACTGCCGGGAAGGAATTTGTGGAATGTGCGGGGTTGTAATAGACGGGGTTGCCCATGGCCTTAAGCAGAAAACGACCTTATGCCAGCTCCATATGCGTCATTTCAAAAACGGGCAAACCATCACGCTTGAGCCGTTTAGAGCCCAAGGATTTCCTATAATCAAGGACCTGATTGTTGAGCGTTCTTCACTTGACCGTATTATCAAGGCCGGCGGCTATATTTCCATCAACACCGGCTCAGCTCCTGAGGGCAACACCATACCTGTTCCCCGGCAGATGGCTGAACAGGCAATGGATGCGGCAGCGTGCATAGGCTGCGGAGCCTGTGTTGCCGCCTGCCCGAATGCTTCGGTCATGCTCTTTGTCGGAGCACAAATTTCCCGGTTTGCCCTGCTGCCCCAGGGGCAGCCTGAACGGAAAAAACGGGTCTTATCCATGGTTAGGGCCATGGATGAGGCAGGGTTTGGTAATTGTTCGAATAAGCTTGAATGCAAAAATGTCTGTCCGAAAGGAATTTCCATCCGCAACATTGCCCACCTGAATCGTGAATACCTGCGGGCATTTATGTAGAACAGACATCGTAAAATAAGCAGACAACCGTAGAGACGGGTTTAAAACCCGTCTCCCTCCGCAACCATCAGCCATGCCGGTGCCACCGTGAAGACGGGTTTTAAACCCGTCTCTACCAAATCCAGACAGTTTAAGAGAACGGCAGATTCGACCGGTGCAGCAGGAGAGAAAATTGTCAAAAAAAACAGGACATTGTTACAAGGCGTTTACGATGTCTCTATAGTAACCGTTCACCAGCACCTCACGGAGTCTCATTCCTCGCTTACCTATTTGTCCATTCTGACCTACTTACATAGCAATAGTATGCTGCACATGTCACAGAATGGACAAATAGGTAAGCGAACTTGTGAGACTCCGTGAGGCACTGGATGAACGGTCGCCGCTGCACTGCTACAGTAAGTCATTTAATGGGTGCCTTGAAAAAATAGAATTTTTGTTCAAAATCGAGG
>CAYRGM010000001.1:0-38940 GCA_964423765.1 uncultured Desulfobulbaceae bacterium | reverse complement strand
TTCAGATAGTTAATATTCCGAGGATAAAATTTTTCTTGCAACAAAGAGTTTGGGCGAAAAGGCAATTTTTAAAGGTAGCCTAATGCAAATCTATACACCTGGTGAACGATTACTCTCTATAAACAAAAAATCAGCTTTCATCTTCAAAAAAGGAATATACTGATATGTGTCCTGTAACCCTGACCGATACTATAAGCATAAGTTACACAGCCACCACTAAAGACGGTGATATATTTGAAAAAGTTCCGGCAAGCAAACCGATTTATCTGAGCATTGGCTCCGGCAGGGTGCTGAAAGCCGTGGAGGCATCCCTGCTTGGCATGGAACCCGGCGAAACCAGAATTGTTACCATCCAGCCCGAGGATGCCTTTGGTCCCTATCATAAGAATCTTGTCCATGATATCCACAATTCGGTGTTCAAAAACAGGATTGAAGCCAAACCAGGGATGACCCTATCCCTTGCCATCGACAAAGACGACCGTCAACAGCAGGTTCCGGCAACTGTCCTTTCGGTCAACAATGAAACAATCACTGTTGACTATAACCACCCTCTTGCCGGTAAACCCGTTACTTACACGGTCACACTCCATGCCATTGGCACCTGATGATGACCACGGATAGTGATTAGAGGGGTCTGTCCTCCTTTTTTTTACTGCAAATGTACCCCAACCAGCATCTCCGTTGTATAGCGTTTATGAACACGACGCAGGGCTGCATGAATCTGCTGGACCGGAGTATTGAGCTGCTCAATTTCCTTTTTATCCTGATAAGCTGTCAAAAAGAAGCGTTTATTGCGAATATCCCAGGTATGTGACCAGTGGATCTCAATGGTTTCTGAATTTTCTTCAAGTTCAATATCCAACAATACTCCACCTTTTGCCACCTGTAGGCCATCCTTTTCAGCCACTTCCAGAACCCAGGCGTCTCCATCGTGGTTACTGAAAAAAATAAACACACCAAAGTCGTACACCAATTGTTTTTTCTCTGCCGCGGTCCCTTGAATCTTTTTAATATGACTCATCAGAGATATTTTTATACCGGCAGCTTGAGAACTATTTTCAAAAACCTTACCGGTTGGCAGACAACAATGTTTGTATTTTTTCCCTGAACCGCATGGACAGGGCTGATTACGACTGATTTTTACCATTTTTTTACCTTACACCTAACCTAACCAGCATTGTCTATAAACAAATTGACCGGCCTTAGGCAAGCCATGACAGATGGTCGAGAGTTCTCAATTATCAATTTACAATGTCTGTCGTTCATATAAAATCATGAACACTTGGAATACCCACAATCCCGGCAGGTCTCACACCCCTCTTCAAAGACCAGATTCCCCGAACATTCCGGACAGGCCGAAGCAAATCCATGTTGAGTGGCAGCCATGAATGATTTAAGTAATTTACCAAGCTGAGCCGGCAGATCAAGCATATGGCCGCTGGAACGGTCAAGCTGCTTAATAATCTCACCCATGGGAATCTGGTAACGCAAGGCAAGAGATACTAATCGACAGGTCGTTGTCCACATGGTGGATTTATCTTTAAGGTCAACCTGATTATCAAAGGGAAACTTGGCAAAGACTTCCATGGGTTGTTCGTTATCATCAAAACAAACAATAAGGTAAATTGTATTATCGTTGGCATCCTTGAGACGGTAGCGCTTAGCACTCAAGACATCAGGCAGTTCCTTTTTCCTGACAATACCAGATTGAGAAACCAGAGCAGTCTTTTCATCCTCACCACTCCTCACTATGTTGAGTACCTGGTGTTCCCGGGAACCATCCCGGTAAACAGTCAACCCTTTACAACCAAGCTCAAAACCAAGCCGATAGGAAAAGCTAACATCCTCCCTAGTTGCATGGGAAGGGAGGTTAATAGTCTTGCTGATGGATGAATCCACTCCGTTTGTCTGGAGAATCCCCTGCATCCTGATATGCTCATCAGGACTGATATCCTGAGCTGTACGAAAGATTTCCTGCCACTTTTCCGGAATCTCAGAATGACCGATTACCGTACCGGAAACAGCAACTTTCTCCATCAACTCATCCGAATAAAAATCATGTTCACGGGCAACTCGCTCAAAATGCTTATTGACCATGAGAAACCGATCTCCATCCATGACATTTTTTTCCATGACAATAGAGAAATAAGGTTCACAACCAGAACCACAATCAGCAATCATGGACACCGTGCCAGTGGGCTGAATCGAGGTCAAAGCCGCATTGCGTCTCGGAGCATAATCATTAATCTTATGATCATAGACAGGAAACGGACTTTTAAGTTCCGCAAGGGCAATGGAGGTCTGTTCAGCCTCGGTACGGATAAAAAGCATTGCTTCAGCCGCGGTCTGCCGGCCTTCTGCCGAGCCATAGGGAAGTTCAAGGGAAATCAGCATATCATGCAGCCCCATAATCCCCAGACCAACCTTCCGGGTTTTCTGGGTCATCTCCGCAATTTCCGGAATAGGAAAACGGTTACAGTCAATGACATTATCAAGAAAACGGATAGATAACTGCACGGTTTTTTTCAACCGTTGCCAGTCAATCCTTCCCTGATCAACATAATGACCAAGGTTTATTGAACCGAGGTTACAGGATTCATAGGGAAGCAACCATTGCTCACCACAAGGATTGGTGGCTTCAAAATCACCGAGCTGGGGAGTTGAATTTTCCCGATTTGCCGCATCAATAAACAACACTCCCGGCTCACCATTATGCCAGGAAAGCTCCACGATATGGGAAAAAACCAGGGCTGCATTTTGGCGATCAACCACCTTGCCGTTTGACGGGTCGATCAAGTCATACTCCCGCTCTTCCCTTGCCGCTTCCATGAATTTATCGGTGATGGCAATACTGAAGTTAAAATTAGTAAACAGGCTCTGGTCTTCTTTGGCATGGATAAAATCCAGAATATCAGGATGGTCAACCCTGAGTACCCCCATATTTGCCCCCCTTCGCTTGCCCCCCTGCTTGATGGTTTCAGTGGCAACATCAAAAACTGCGGCAAAAGAAAGCGGGCCGGAAGCCACTCCCTGGGTTGAGCGTACCGCTGAATTTCTGGGACGCAGACGGGAAAAAGAATAGCCGGTACCTCCCCCGGTTTTATGGACCAGAGCACCATTGCGAATGGCAGTGAAGATTCCATCCATTGAATCGGCAACCGGCAGGACAAAACAGGCGGATAACTGACCAAGATCTGTACCGGCGTTCATCAGACATGGAGAGTTAGGAAGAAAATCAAGATGATAAATCATGTTGAAAAAATCATCCCGCAACGATTCATATCCTTCACTGTCCCGATCAACCACAGCAACAGCATCAGCCACCCGCCGACAGAGAGATTCCCAGTTTTCCACGGGCGTACCGTTCTGATCTTTCAAGTAATAACGACGAGCCAAAACCGTTTCCGCTGTATCCGTCAATATTTGCCGTCCTATATCTCTGGTCATGCCTTCCTCTTAATGTTTTTGATATGAACGATGACAGGGTCACGACTTAGCCATACCACAGGACCATCTTTCATAATATGCTTGGGGCTGGCCAATTTGCCCCAACTCTGCTGATTGTATACTTCCAGTAGTTGAATATGCCCTGCCCTAAAGACAAAAAAACATACTGAGTGTCAGATTGACACATAACATATTTTTACAACATAGCACTATATATGGGGAGTAGCAAGAGGTTTCTACACTATATATGGTATTCTTTGAGATATTTCATAATAATGAAAATATATCGGACAGTTGTATATGGTAGCGTCACCGGAAGCAATATCGAAGAACCAGCATAACTCGGGTAAAAACCAAATCACCTCTCCCAGGACCAGAACAGATCAACACCTGTTTCTTCTGCATTAGATTCTGTTTCCAGAGAAAGGCCCCGGTTGAGATCATAACGGGCTCTGAAGGTGCCAAGAGAATCAGCCAGGTTCATACCATAACTTATATAGAGCCCATCAACTATTTCCTTGCCAACCACAAGGGATAAACCACCATCACCGCCTACCCCGATCATATCCAGATCAAAACCAGTGATCCCCTCCAAGCCATCGGTTAGCAAACCTCCTGGCCATATACCAAGACTGGTGGCAGCCGCTTTCAACATGGCACCCTCTCCACCGCCAGCACCGGTTAACATCTTCCTGCCGGTCATCATATAAGAAAGAATATCAGAGTTATCCATGGTCGGGTTTGAAAAAAGATTAAACTCCATCCGAGAAGCTGTTCCTGTAATCAAAACTCCAACTTCCTTACCGGAAACTTCCCTTTCAGCCCGAATATCAAGACCGGGATTATGCACGCCCCCCCCCTGATAGAAGATCAAACCTCTGCTGATCTCAAGAGTTGTATCATAAAAGAGAAATGTTCCCTCTTGCAACTGCAGGTTTCCTAAAGCCGTAACCGCCTTACCAGGACTCCCAATTAGCCTGAGACGACCAGCCAGATACCCCTGAAGACCAAAGGCATTTATTTCCACATCTTCCCCGGAAATAACATCAAGCTCAAAGGACAAGGGCAGATTATGACCGGTTTTCTGCTGCTTTTGCCCATCAGAATCGACCATAACTACATCTGCTGAAGCTGTAACCACTCTCTGAAACTCTTCCGGAGCGATATAAGCCATGGGAATAATAATAGCACCGCTTAAGTGAATACCGTCCTGATAATTATAGAGCAAACGAATAGCAGGACTTATTTCCACCTGATATTCGGCCAAGTTAACCATCTTGAACCTCTCACCAATGATACCAAGATCTGCCTGCCACTGCCTGTCATCAATACGGTTAACTGCACCAGCCACCGATATACTTCCTTCCCCTGAACTCACCAGGATATCAACAATATTATTTCTGCCATCTCCGCGTGCGGAGAACTCAAGCCGATCCAGAGAAATATTTGCCGCCGGAACAAGAACTTCCCCATCGACAAGGGAAAACTCTGCGTGAATAACCGGGGCGGCAACCGTCCCCGATATCCTGGCATTACCACCAAGTCCACCGCTTCCATCCAACATATAGTTACTAAGTGGCGCAATGAAGGATATATCAGATATCATTGTTTTCAGATTACCGCTCAGAGTTATCTCCTCCGGCTGATAATCAGAAAAATCCAGGTTTTGCACCACTATATCTAACTTCCCGGTACAGCCATCCTCAAACCTGCTCAGGGCAATGATTTGAGCCTCACCATCATCGATACTTATGTCGATATTATTTTCAGGCCAGAGCCATTTTTTAACTTTGCCGTCTTCATCATAGCCAGTAAGAACAAGCTCAGGAAGAGAAACAACAAGCTCAACCTGATCCGGAACAGCACCATCTCCTGCTGCTGTGAACTCGGCCCTCACCATGCCCTGAAACCTGGGAACAGCAAAACCCCAATCCTCAAGTAATTGCAGGGAAAAATCCTCCAGATCACTCCTGATATGCCAGCCTTTTTCCTGCTCCCATCCCCCCTCAAGTGAAAAAAGAAGTTGTTCATGGCGAAGAAAAAAATCTGAAATCTTAGCCTGTTGCCTGCCAATTATCAAGGCCGCCGCTGGTTCTGTCTGCCACTGGCCAAATCGTGGTGAATAAAATTGCAGCTGATCTATCTCTCCCTGCCACTCTTCATCTTTCAGAGTGCCGGTGAAACTTAAATCAAGCCCCCCCGCAGCACCGGCAGCCGATATCACCAGAGTATGTTTTTTTAGATCCCCGCTCAGGTCAAGCCAAACCCGATCAATATAATTTTCAGTTGCTCCGCCAATTCCGCTCCCTTTTACCTCGGCCTTCAACTGGCCATCGCCGCCAAGATCCAAATCGACCTGGGCTGAAATTTCCCGGACCCAGTACTCTTTAAAACCAAGCTCTCGGCCCTTTAAATCAAAAATGATACGGGGTGCATCCCAAGAGCCATGCACTTTTCCTTCTGCTCTGAGCCAGCCCCTGCTTTCCGGGAGCAGGCTTGCCATATCCTCTGATTCAGCCTGAAAAGAGAGGTCAAATTCTGCCCCGGCCTGACCATGAACCTGTAAAGAAGTGGTGCCTGATTTAAGGAGCAGATTATAAAATTTAAGCTCATCGCCGCTCAGCTCCATCCTGCCGGTTCCCGCGAGCGGAAAACCCCTAAGTACGCCATCAAGCAGCTCAAGCTGTAAATCAGTACTCAAATCGTCATTATACCACTTCCCCCTAATACCAAGTGCAAGGTCAATTTTTCCCGGCCAGCCGGCAAGAAACAACTCAGGGTCTATTTGTTCGCCCTTAATATTACCCTGCCAGGACAGCCCGTCCCCCCAATCAACCCGCCCGACAGTAGTTAAAACACTTTGATCAACAAGCAGACGAAAAAAGGAGATATCCACCCCTGATAAATCACCGGCAAAACTGCTCTCAACCCGTACCCGCGGGTAATCAGAGTAATTAATCTCAGCGGCAATAACCCCTTGATAAGTCTGTAATGAGCCGGAAACCTCATTGATATCAAGCATACCACTGACCGGCAGCTCAATCCCAAGGTCATTTAAAATAATCTCCCCGGTGTTGCCGGAAAACCGCCATTGAAGATTATCCGACAACATGCTCGTTACCCCGCCAGTTATTTCAGCCGTAAACGGTGCTTCAAGCTGCATGGATACTGTTAACTCCTCCAGATCACCCCTTAACCCCAGGCTGCCACTCAACTCATCACTGCCGGCAGCCACAGCAAACCAGTCACCAGCAAGGGTAAGCGGCCAATTACCCGTAAACTGTAGGTCCCCTGCAAATTCTCCGCCAAAATCAGGAGTATCCAACTTAAAGCGTTTAACTCTTAAATGACCATCAATTAGCTCGGCTTTCATTAGAAGCTCATGAATAATAAACGGTTCTCCATAACCGTCATAACCGTCTCCAATAGAAGGGGAAAAAATACTCAAATCATCAAGACGAAAATCATCGACAATCAAGTTGACCAGCAGATTGATCTCCGGTAATTCAGCTTGCCAGTTCCTCCTGGGAACATCATTTTTCTCTTCTTCAGCCGCAAGCCAAACCCTTACCCCCCGTACCCTTATATATTCTCCGTGGAGAGTTCCCCTGAGAAGTTCCATCACTCGCCAGGAACATGCCAGCTCATCTATTTCCACCGTAATCTGATTTTCTTTATATTCACTTGCACCCTCAGTTTCTCTATTATTCTTGTTAATCCGAAGTGTTACCTCTTCCAAGCGCCAGGCAGAGAACAGTCTCCCCTCCACCCGCTCAACGGAAAAAATATCGCCGCTCAACGAATCACCAAGCTCAACAATCAACTGAAAACCTTTTTCCGTAGCCAACAAGGAAACCACAACCAGGCCAAGAAAAAATGGAAACAGCAATAACCATTTAATCATACGGATGAATTGCATACAAACCTCATAAACACCATCTCTCTAATTATCAATTCTCAATTCTCAATTATAGATTATAGATCCGCCCCAATAGAGAGATGAATCCGCACCGGATACCCATCTTCAGAGAGTCCGCTGGCAATGTCCAGGCGTACCTGACCAAAAGGAAGATTCATCCGTACCCCCACCCCTGCTCCATGCTTGAGCTCATCTGCAAAATTATCAAGACTGTCAAGGGCATTGCCAACATCATAAAAAGCCGCCAGACTCCAGGTGGGTGATAAGGATCTCTCAATTTCAATACTTGCTTCAACAAGATATTTTCCGCCGATGATCGTTCCGGAAGAATCAACCGGACCAAGCTCTCTATATCCATATCCACGGACACTTTTATCTCCACCTGCGTAAAAACGAAGGGAAGGCGGCAATTCATCAATGGACTCCATGGCTGTGATGCCCAGATTACCACGACCAATTATACGCCATTTTGTCAAAGGAGAAATAATTATTTTCCCTGCAGCTTTACCCTGAATAAAGCTCGTGGTAGACAACATATCCCGACTTGCCCCTCTTAAAGAAGCACTTATTCTGATACCGTCTTCCACATGGATACGATCTTGTGCAAAAATCCGCAGAAAATAAAGGCTTGGCATCAACAAACTGGCAGAACCGCTGCCAACTCCAACCTGATATTTTTCGTGCCGATACTCAAGACCTAACCCATAATGTAACTTACTGGTATGATTATTATAAGAAACGCCAAGCAACAAAAGTTCCGTATCAGTATAGTTCCAACTCTCATCAAGATACTGACCATGAAGACGAAATGATTCATGACGGGGATCAAAAATAGGCACCTCATAGTCGACATCCAGGGATCGTCTTTTTTCAGAATATCTGGTAAACAATGACATTCTATGACCATGACGGTTTAAACGAAGATTTTCCCATCTCAAGTTGCCCCGTATACCCGTATCTGTCCCAAAACCAAGACCAATACTGTACCTGTTGGGCAGAGCAGGTGTAAGCGTTACAGTGATGGGAATTTTCCCGTCTGCGACCATGGTATAATCAGGCATAATTATAATATTGCTGAAATATCCGCTTACCTGAAGGTCCGCATGCAGTTGCCGCAAAAGTTCCTGGGAGAAGACATCTCCCTGACGATAGGAAATAAACCCCTGAAAAAGTTCGTCACTGATAATCCCCTGGCTGATAGTTGTTTTGCCAAAACGATAAAGAATACCCGTATCAAGAATCAGCCTGATCTCAGCCCGCTTTTTAGCTCTGCAAACCAGAATCCTATGCTCTGTAAATGCAGGCTTCATGTATCCATGTTCCATGGCAAGGGCCAGCAATTGCTGTTTGCCTTTTTCATAAAGAAGATGGTTTAACTGATCTGTCAGTTGAAGGGGAAAATCTCGACCTGCATTTTGAAAAACAGGGTTTTTTCCGCCTGGCCCGGTTATCTCCACCAACAAAAGCTCGACAAGCACCGGTTCGCCCGCATCCACCTGATAGACAACCTGAACCTTAGCTCCGCTGTCTGATGTAACAGGAGTACCATCAACCACAACAGAATAATAACCAAAAGGAGCCAGGGATTTTTTGATATTTCCCGGGGCTAACCGGTGCAGGCGACGAATTTGCCGATGGGTTATATCAGGATCTTCCGCCAGTTTATATATCTTTAAACCGCTTAGGACATTATCACGGAGTTCTCCTTCTATTCCCTTGACGCTGACAGTTAGCGAAACACCATGACAAACTGCCACCGATATAAATAATAATAACACCGGGAAAAAACAGATAAAGAAAAAACTATGAATAAATCCCCTGCCGGGGAAAAACGAAAACAAAAACGAAAACAAAAGATCACCTTTTAAAAAAATCCAGCATAAACGAAAAGATCATAAGAACCGGAATAGTAAATATTCGATAAGCTCCCCATCTTCCAGATTTCAGGTTTTGGATCAATGATTTTACTCCCCTGATAACCTGTAATCGGGTATAATAAAAAATACAGATATTTTAAACAAGAACTTAAAAACATGCCCGTTTACACCGAAAAACAATTAAAAAATCTGCTCAGACAAAGCAGCGAAAAACCTGATTCCCTTTACTTGCTCATCGGGGATAGATTTCTCTGCAAACAGGCTTCTGAACAGTTAGAAAAAATCCTGATCAGCGGTGGCGGTACAGTTCATAGCATTGACGGTGAAGAAGAAGATCCAACAGCCACAATCTCCAAACTATGCAGTTACAGCCTTCTGCCCGGCCGCCAAGTTTACCGGGTTACAGGTACCAGACTGTTCCATTCAAAAAAGATAACCAAAGGCTTATGGGGAAAACTCTTAAAAGCCAAGGCTGCTAACAATCAAAAAGCAGCTCTGCGTAACCTGACAGCGATGATGCATGCCGGTGGACTATCTCCTGAGCTTGCTGATCATAACCCGGCTGGTTTAAGTGCTGGTGAATGGCAGAAGTGTTTTGATTTCCCCCATCCCGGCGAAGATCTTTCCTGGATCAATGAATTAGTCAGCCAAGCAGGACAGAGCGTTAAGACAAACCAAAAACAAGGTAAATCAGCCAATGACCCGTCAGCCCTGCTTGAAAAGACCATGGAAAACGGCATCCCCAAAAATAACCTGCTGATTCTCCTTGCTGAAGATGTGGATAAACGAAAAAAATTATTCAAATATCTTAAAAAAAATCACACCGTCATAGATTTGAGTGTTGAACAAGGAGCCAGCGCAAAAGCAAAAACCGCCCAGAACCAGATTATCGGAGATTTAATCAGGGCCACCCTTACCGATATGGGAAAGAATCTGGACAGCGGGGTTATGGAACAGCTTTTTGAGAGGGTTGGCTTTCACCCGGTGGCTGCACTCATGGAGACGGAGAAACTCTGTTTATCAGTTGGTGAGCAAACCCGGATAACCATGGAAGATATGGACAGAATTATCGGCCGCACCCGCCAGAATGCCATTTTTGAGCTGACTGCGGCCATCGGTAGCCGCAACCTTGAACAAGCATTAATTTTAAGTGAAAGATTAACAGACAACTCCATCCATCCCCTGGCCATCGTGGCTACCATTCGTAATTTTGCCGGTAATCTTCTGCTCTGCCGCAGCCTGTTGGAACAACCTGAATATGGCTGGTCCAAAAATATTTCTGCTAATGTTTTCCAAAACCGCTGTCTACCGAAAATCAAAGAACAACACCGTTGGCAGCAAGAGTTCAAGGGACATCCTTATGCGGTGTATATGCAGTTTAAAACCGCTGGTTTTTTTTCCCTGGCACAGTTATGCGACTGGATGAAAAAAATTCTCCTCACTGAACAGAGATTAAAGGGAGCAAAAGGTGCTGTTGCTGAACCAGTTACGATTTTACATCAATTGCTGATCTCCATGCTTGTTGAAGACAGAGGACAGGGAACATAAATATTCGGGTAGCACCCCATTTTCGCTCAATCCGGCTTGAGAGCATATGACTCAATATAGCTCTCAAGCCGGATTGAGCAAACCTGGGGCACTACCCAAACATTTACAGTCCTCGATTATGAGATTCTTTTTACCAACCCGAATATTTACCAGGGAACAGGTGACAGGGGTCAGTTACCGGAAGTCTCACGGGCTTGTACCGACCTTGCTGTTTTCATTTTCATTAGTAGCGAAGCGGCAACTCGACTGGCATGGAGGTTTACGATGTCTGTAAGGGCTCGGAAAGAAATAACTTGTGCTTTTTCAGCCGTAAATGTGCCGCAGGTTCGGTTGATTTTGTATCTTCGCAACCGCAGCATAGCTATGCTATGTGAGGATTGTGAAGATACAAAATCAACTGAAGATGTGGTGCAGTTACGAGATGGAAAGGCCAAGTTATTTCTTTCCTAACCATAAGTATGTTCACCAGAAGAAACAAACTATTTTACCTGAAAATTTCGGATAAAATCTCTTCTCCTCTTGCAAAATGAACAAATCATATTACAATATTAAAAAGAAAGTTATTAAAAATGTCATTCATCCGTTTTTTACATACTGGAAAAATAAAAAACTTCAGCAATAACCAGCAGTACCCATAAACACAAACAATGAAAACCGAAGATTATCAAATGACAACTAATAGCCACGGCCAAAAACGACTGGCGGTTCTGTCCTCTGGCTTCTGACATGGCACGACAAGAAAACAATCACCAGGCAGATACCCTGATAAGGGATAAGGATGATGTGCAGGAACCTCCCCTTTACAAGGTGATCCTCCATAACGATGACTACACCAGCATGGATTTTGTCGTTATGATCCTGGAGAGAATTTTTCATAAAACCACCGAAGAAGCCACCAGGGTCATGCTCAATGTTCACCTCGAAGGTCACGAAACCGCCGGGGTATATACTCGGGAAATAGGTGAAACCAAAGTGACCACTGTGCATAGGATGGCTCAAAAAAACCAATATCCGCTTAAATGTACCATGGAAGAGATAGGCTAAACTACCGATGGTAGTAACCGGTCACCAGCACCTCGTTTAAGCCTCGCAGATAATCGTAGACTTAAACAAGGCACTACCCAAACATTTAAGATTCTTGATTATGAGATTTTTCCTGCCCACCCAAATCCTTATATTTATGTGACGATATGCTAAGCAAAGAACTTGAAACAGCCCTGATCAGGGCAATAAGGGAAGCCAAATCACACCGGCATGAATATGTCACCATTGAGCATATGCTTTTTGGTCTTCTCCAGGATGATCTGACCCGCCACATTATCGGCAAATGCGGCGGCAGCCATGAAACACTCAAACAACGGCTGGAAGATTTTTTTACCAGTAATATGCCCATAATGAAAAAAGATGGTGAGATAGAGCCGGCTCAAACCATTGCTTTTAACCGGGTCCTGCAACGGGCAGTCAACCATGTGCAGAGTTGCGGGAAAAAACAGGTGGATACCGGTGATGTCCTGGTTTCAATTTTCACGGAAATAGAATCCCACGCTGTTTTTTTTCTTGGCTCAGAAGGGGTGGGCAGACTTGAGGTAATGGAATATATCTCCCATAATATTCCGGACAACCTCCAGAAAGAACCACTCCGGCAGCCCCCTCCCCGGAAAAAACAAAAAGTACAGAAAAAAACCGCTGATCCGCTTGAAGAGTTCACGGTCAACTTTGCCAACCGGGCCGCTGCAGGCAATATTGACCCGCTGGTCGGTCGTGATAATGAAATCAACCGGATGATGCAGGTTCTCTGTCGACGCAAAAAAAATAATCCCCTGCTGGTGGGCGAACCCGGCGTAGGCAAAACAGCCATGGCCGAAGGGCTGGCCCTGCGTATCCACGAAGATATCCTGGCCAGGAGTGACAAAGAAAACAATGCTGACAAAATCATTCCCGACCTGCTGAGCGGCACGGAAATATATATGCTGGATATGGGCAGTCTGGTCGCCGGCACCAAATATAGAGGGGATTTTGAAAAAAGATTAAAGGATATCATCAATGCCATCGAAGAAAAAGATAACGCCATCCTCTTCATCGATGAGATGCATACCATTATCGGAGCCGGGGCAACAAGCGGCGGCTCCATGGATGCCTCCAACCTGCTCAAACCTGCCTTGCAGGCTGGGACTATCCGCTGCATAGGTTCTACAACTTACGAGGAATACAGAAATCATATCGAAAAAGACCGAGCTTTGGCACGAAGATTTCAAAAAATTGATATTGAAGAGCCTTCCATTGAGGACACCTGCGGGATTCTTGAGGGGTTGCTGCTGAAATATGAAGAACACCATCAGGTCAAATACTCCAAAGCTGCTGTTCGGGCAACCGCTGAACTCTCCTCAAGGTATATCAACGACCGTTTTCTGCCCGACAAAGCAATTGATGTTATGGATGAGACAGGTGCCTCATTCAGATTGGCAGGAAAAACAGGAAAAACCGTCAATGTCTGCGATATAGAATCCACTGTTTCCAAGATGGCAAGAGTACCGGTAATCACCAAAGACAACGATGATACCAAAGGGTTACGCAATTTATCCCGCCGCCTTAAATCATTTATTTTTGGGCAGGATATGGCAATTGACACTCTGGTCAAGGCCGTTAAGCGAGGCAGAGCGGGTCTGGGAAATCCTGACTCACCCACAGGTTCATTTCTCTTTGCCGGACCGACCGGGGTTGGCAAGACAGAAGTGGCAAAACAGTTGGCAGCAAACCTCCAGGTGAACTTTGAACGATTTGACATGAGCGAATACATGGAAAAACATGCGGTAGCCCGCCTGATCGGTGCCCCTCCCGGGTATGTCGGCTTTGAGCAGGGCGGTCTCCTGACCGATGCCATTCGTAAACATCCCTATACGGTTTTATTGCTTGATGAGATTGAGAAGGCTCATCCTGATATTTTTTCAATCCTGCTTCAGGTAATGGATCATTCCACCCTGACCGACAACAGTGGCAGACAGGCTGATTTTCGTAATGTTGTGCTGATCATGACCACCAATGCCGGAGCCAGGGAAATGAGCGAAAACCCCATCGGCTTTATTGGTGATTCCAGCGGCAAAGAACAAAGGGTCTTGAAAAACCTTTTCTCACCGGAATTCAGAAACCGGCTGGATGCAACCGTTACTTTTACTACCCTTAAATTAGACACGGTTGAAAAGGTGGTCAGAAAAATGATCATTGAGTTACAGAACCAGCTCGCTGATAAAAAAATCACCATCCAGCTTACTCCGGCTGCCCGCCGTTATCTTGCCCGCAAAGGGTATCAGCCGGCCTATGGGGCCCGGCCCTTACGCCGCCTGATCATGGCAGAGATCAGTGATATCCTGACGGAAGAAATCCTTTTTGGCAAGTTGAAGAAAGGAGGAAAAGCAAAAATCGGCTGTAGAAACAATGAGCTGACCTTCAGTTTTTCTGAAGGAGCAATTCACAAAAAAACAAAACCTGATGCGTAACTACTCAGAAGTATGTTCAGATGTGCTTCATATTTGGGTAACCGTTCACCAGCACCTCATCTTCGTCCATTCTGACCTGCTTACATAGCAATAGTATGCTGCACAGGCCAGAATGAACAGGTAAGCGAGGAACGAGACTCCGAATATGAGGCACTGGATGAACGGTTACAGGCAATATACAGCCGTTACTTTTTACCTCTGGTGAACGCTTACGAAAATAAGTAACTATTTAAGCGAGATGAACAAACATCAATAATCCTGGACTGTAACTGTTCAGATGTGCTTCATATTCGGAGTCTCGTTCCTCGCTTACCTGTTCACTTGGGGCTTTAGAGCGTACTAATGCTACTTAAAGAAGCTCAAAATGGGTGAAAATGGAGTGCATATTCTAAGTAACAAAAAGTAAATCTTGTATAAAGTCAAGCTCGTAGGTCGGGTTAGCGATAGCGTAACCCGACAACAGGCTGACCAGGATAATAATATGTCGGGTTACGGCTTAAGCTAACCCGACCTACGAGATTTTTTGTTGTTTTGAAAATAGAGGCCGGCCCCGGTTGTTTTGCTGATTAGTAACATCCATCTTCTGACTTCTGTCTTCTGATTGCCCGCAGGGCATTATGTTCACTAATAAAATATATTATATATTCAAATAGTTATATGGGCTCAAGCAAATTACTAATTAACGCGGCAGCTTATGAAAACAGGATCGCTCTTGTTGAAAACAATACCCTGATCGAATATCACCTGGAACGCCCGGCAGAGACCGGTTTGATCGGTAATATTTATCTTGGCCTGGTGGTACGGGTTCTACCCGGCATGCAGGCCGCTTTTGTCGATATCGGTCTTGAGCGGACCGGTTTTCTCTTTGGGAGGGATATCATTGTCAAGCAGGATACCCAGGTCTTGCCAATCGAGATAAAAAACTATCTATGCGACGATGAAGAAGCCCCTACCCCAAACGAAACGACAACTCTTAGCCAACCACACCCACCTATAGAAGAACTTATCAAGGAAAAACAGGAAATACTTGTCCAGGTCTCCAAAGAACCGATTGGCAGCAAAGGATCCCGCTTAACCTGTCATATCACCCTGCCCGGACGCAATCTTGTTTTCATGCCCCAGACTGATCATATCGGGGTCTCTAAAAAAATAACAGATGAAGACCATAGACAGAGTTTATGGAATAAAATCGATACTCTCCGCCCCGCAGGAACCGGTTTCATTGTCCGTACTGTTGCTGAAAATGCTGACAACAGCGAGATAGAAGCAGATATGGAGTTTCTCCTGATCCTCTGGGATGAAATAAAAACCAAGGCCGCAACAGCACAGGCACCGGAGCTGATCCATAAAGACCTGGACATGACCCTCAGAGCTGTCCGTGACCTGTTTAATGATGAGGTTCAGAAACTTGTAACTGATTCAGAAACAGTATATAAAAAACTCATTTCATTTGTTCAATCATTTGCTCCACATCTGGAAAAAGACATTCACTATTATAAAAACAAAACACCACTCTTTGATGCCTACTCCATTGAAGTGGATATTAACCGAATATTGAACAAAAAAGTATGGCTTCGTTCCGGGGGATATATTATTATTGAACCTACCGAGGCTCTGACTGTGATAGATGTCAATACCGGTCGCTTTATCGGAAAGAATGACCCGGCCGAGACCATTTTCAAAACCAATATGGAAGCTGTCAAGGAGATCGCCTATCAACTTCGCCTCCGTAACATTGGCGGAATCATCATTATTGATTTCATTGATATGGACAATGGGGATCACCGGGAGGAACTCTATACGGTCTTTCAGGAAGCAATGCATTCTGATAAAAGCAAAGTAAATATCCTCAAATTATCAGAATTCGGGCTGGTGCAAATGACCCGGAAAAGATCCTGCGAAACCCTTACCAGAAGAATGTGTGACCCATGTTCATACTGCAGAGGTGACGGAATAATAAAGTCACGACGAACACTTTGTTATGAAATATTCCGGAAAATATCCCGCAACGCTGCTGATATTGGCGGCAGCGGGGTCACCATCAAGGTTCATCCGGAGGTGGCTGACATGCTTCTCGAAGAAGAAACCGAGCATATTGAACGATTGGAAGAAGAGACCGGCAAACGGTTGATAATCATCCCGGCTGCCGATAAACATATCCAACATTATGATATTATCTGGAACCAGTAACCGGTCTGGCTGGATATGACTGGTCAGCCCTGTTGAGCAAACAATGACAGAATAATGGTTCGGATAATTTTCCAATACAGACATCGTAAAATAAGCAGACAATCGTAGAGACGGGTTTCAAACCCGTCTCCTTCCGCAACCATTAGCCATGCCGGTGCCACCGTGAAGACGGGTTTGAAACCCCCGTCTCTACCAAATCCAGACAGTTTAAGAAGACGGCAGATGAGACCGGTGAAGCAGGAAAGAAAATTGTCCAAAAAAAACAGGGAATTTTATAGGGCGTTTACGATGTCTGAATAAGTAACCATAGTAATCATTGTACATAAAAAATACTCTTAACAGATAACCAGGATACATAAAATGGCTCGGGAAAACAGACTGAGAAAACGCAGACAATCCAACAGCGGCCGCAAGATAATTTTAATCGTAATCATCCTGATCCTGATTGGTGCAGGAGTGGCAGGATATATACTCTTTGAATCAGATCCCCCTGAAGTGCATATCGCCAAAGAGATTACCTTGATCGGAGAGGAAATAAAAATCCCCATTAATGTTGCTGATCATAAAAGCGGTCTCAGTTCAGTGGTCATGGAGATTGAACAGAACGATATCAGCAAGCCATTGTTCAAGAAAACTTTTCCACGCAAGGCCTGGTTTTCCCAAGCCGGAGCGGCTTATCTTCAAGAATATGTGACTGTTAATATCAGCAAATTAGGGCTTAAGGATGGCAAGGCCACTCTGATAATCAACGCCAGAGATTTTTCCCTGGCCGGGAGGTTCAAAGGTAATGAAACCATTATAAAGATACCTGTAGAAATAGATACCAGAGCCCCGAAGGTATCCATTGAACATGCCCAGCGAAATATTCGCCAGGGCGGCACCGGGATTGTCATTTACACTATTTCTGAACCTGCCCATGTCCATGGTGTTCAGATTGACGATTTTTTCTTCCAGGGATTCCCCACCGGTCAGGGGGACAATCATTTTATTGCCTATATCGCCTTACCATGGGACAGTGACAGACCAAAAATAAGTAAGGTTATTGCCCGTGACCAAGCCGGTAATAAAGGTAAAAGAACTTTTGGCATGAATTTTAGAAAAGTCCACAACCAACAGGTGACTATCGATATTACTGATAATTTCCTTAGACATAAAATGCCTGAATTTGCAGCAAGGTTTCCGGAAATGAGCGGTTCACTTTTAGAACAATATCTTTTTGTTAACAATGAAGTTCGCAAGAGAAATGCTGCCAGGATCATGGAAATATGCAAGAATCCTGTCCCTGAACGATTATGGGAGGGCAGATTCATCAGGCTGGCAGGGGCGGCAAACCTGGGAGGATTTGCAGACCAAAGAAGTTTTTACTATAAAGGCGAGTTGATTGACCACCAGGTCCATCTCGGTGTCGATCTGGCCTCCACAAAAAACGCACCTATAGGTGCTGCCAATACAGGCAAGGTTATCTTTGCCGATTACCTTGGCATTTACGGATATACGGTTATCCTTGACCATGGTCAGGGGGTATTCAGTCTCTATTCACACTTAAGCCGGATTGGCACCGAGGTAAACTCCATGGTCAGTAAAAATGAGATCATCGGTCATACCGGAACTTCAGGAATGAGCTTTGGAGACCACCTGCATTTTTCCATGATTATTCATGGTGTTTTTGTCACTCATCTTGAATGGTGGGATCTGCACTGGTTAAATAGCAACATAAAAGCCTTTATAAACTGACATTAATGACAAGGCATGCCTTGTCACTGTCAACCGCCCCCCATGACCAATCTACGAATTCCTTTTCTTCTTTACTCTTATATTGCCACAGAGTTGCTGGCTCCTTTTTTTGCCAGTTTTATTATCCTATACGGAATATTTTTTCTTGTCCGACTCATCCCTCTGCTTGAAATTGTCCTGAGCTTAGGTATTGGTATTGCTGATTTTATTCGTCTTTTTGCATATATCTTTCCCAATATGCTCCTTTATATTATCCCCATGGCCAGTATGGCCGGGGTAATCATTGCCTTTTCCCGTCTGAACAACGATCGGGAAATCCTGGCCATGAAAGCCTGCGGGATAAGTCTGCGGATGCTTCTTCCTCCAGTTATCATAGTCACCCTTGCCATAGCCATACTCACCGGTTTTTTTTCAGTCCGTTTGATTCCGGCAGGTGATCTTGCCATGCGACAACTGCTCTTTCAGGTCGCCAAGGAGAAAATTGACAAAGGGCTGCAGGAAAAACAGTTTACCGATACCCTCGGTGACCTGGTCGTCTATGTGGACAGAATCGATACCGATAACAATAATCACTGGCACGGAATATATATATCGGACCTGCGCGACAGGCAGCAACCGATAATTACCATCGCAGAAAGCGGCCATATGCATGCGGAATCAGACAAAATGCAGGTAACCATTACTCTCTATAATGGTACACTTCACAGTACCGATGGAGCTGATAATCAGATTATCAGCTTTCAAAAATATCAACTACATATCCCCTTACAATCACCCACAAAAATAGGCGGAGACGATATAACTCTGTTAGACAAAGGAAGCATGTCCCAGGCAGAGTTAATTGAAATGTCCCGATCGCCTGATGTTTCGCCAGAAAACAGAGCAATGTTCCACGCCGAATATCATCACCGACTGGCCCTGCCGGCAGGATGTTTTATCCTCTCTATAATTGGTCTCAGCCTGGGACTTCAAAGCGGACCGGGACGAAAAGGAATGGGAATTCCCTTGGGATTGGGATTTTTTATTTTCTACTATATACTGATGATCACGGCCCAGATGATGGTGAGAGAGCTGAGAATCCCCGTAGTTATCGGAATATGGCTGCCAAATTTATTTTTTCTGCTCATCGCTGTTTACCTGTTCCTACGGGCCGAAGCTGAACGCCCCATGCTGCCGCAGGTTATCCAGGACAGGTTAACGAATATTTTCAATCTTATCAGCGGGCATATCACCCAAGTTTTCTTCACCAAAACCGGCCGTCGGCAGGCTACACTTCCCAGAACTGAAGACAACAAAAAGAGTAAACATTCAGGTTAGCGGCAAATGAGTACCAAAAATATCTGACTTCTTTTATATGAACGCATCGTTATACCTGCCGGATTTCGCATCCCAAAGAAGCTCTCCCTTCAATTTCACTTGAATAACCAACAGGTAATCAGTAGAATGTCAGGTAACAGGTAACAGTTTTTTCCCTGTACCCTGCTGGCTCTCCTGTACCCTGTACCCTATCTCCTAAAGATGGGTGCAATATAAAAAAGTTGCAAATTAGAAAACTTTCTTTACCACAAGTAATTGTATGTCTTAACGGTATTTTGAATGTCGAAGGAAGGTGCTTTTTCTATCAAGATATCTTCCATCATTCGAAATTCCTTGTTCGATATTCGACATTTAAATTAGTCATCAAATCAACCAATTAACAACAAGTTAAACTTGTCACTTTTTTATATTGCACCCCCTAAAGATAAAAATTACCAATAACTAAGAGATATAAATGCATCTTCAACCTCTCTTCCGAAGGATAAGCCTGATTCTCGCCACTGTTACCATATTTATATTGCTGCTGGCAATTACAATCAGCGGCATCATGGAATATAAAGCAAGCAAAGAGCAGTATACAAAAATCATGCAGGCAAGGTTGCATGTTAAGAGTAGTTTGATCAATACCACCATTATGCAATACGATGAGATTATCAGAACAACAATTACCAGCCTTGAACCACAATCCCCTGAACAGTTATATGAGTTATATGCGGCACTTAGAACATTTTACCATTTACTCTACCCTGAAAGTACCTTTTATATCCTTGACAAGGATAACATAATCACCCATATTGCCGCTCCATTCCAAGAATACAGAAATCTTGATGTCAGTGCCATTGTACCCAGCGGCTCAAACCAACATGGTCAACTATGCTGCCCGTACCAGTCTCCCCTGACAGGGCAATCAGTTTTTGCGCTTCAATACCCGTTAGATAACGGATATCGGCTGGTGGTGGAGATACCCCTTAATATTTTCCCGCCAATCATGGCCATTTTTGCCAAAAGAAAAATTGATGCTGATGATATTGTCTTTATTTTAACCGATGCCGGTGCAGTAATTTATCATTCTGATCATACCCTGATCCACACCAGATATAATTTTGGTCTTGATATTAAAAGGCAGAGCCCTGCAAAGGAAAATGAGCTGTTCACCTTTTACCTAAAAGGTGATGAATTTATCGCCAAATCTAAACAACTTACAGGATTACCTGGATGGTCAATCTACTATGCCAGACCGATAGCAGTAATCACCGGAGTCATTATAGAAAAAATAATCGACCAGTCAGTTTTCCTGCTCCTGCTTTCTATTTCCCTCTTTATCGTCTGGTTGATTACCTTCAATATATATTTCACCCGACCAACAACCAGACTCATCCAGGCTCTCTCCCGCCCAAAACCGGGTAAAATTCTTTCTCTACCCGCTAAAGCATCTGCCGGTATCAGAGAATTTCATACAATTATCACTGCCATCAAAAGCAGGGATATCGAGATCATCAACAGCTTTGAGCGGCTCAAGGCCATCCTCAACGGTATGGATGCCGTGATCTATGTAGCAGACATGACAACCCATGAAATTATTTTTATCAATAATGCCTTTAAAGCTATCTATGGTGACTGCATTAGTAAACCATGCTTTCAGTCTCTGGGCAATATGAGCAATGAACCATGTGAGTTCTGTCAAAAACACCTTCTCTTAAGTGGCGATGGCACAGCAACCGGAGTTCATATCAGTGAGATCAAAGATAAACTTACCGATCAATGGTTTGAATGCCGGGAACAGGCCATTCTCTGGCCGGATGGACGAATGGTCCACCTCCAGATATCAACCAATATCAACGAGCGAAAAGAGACTGAAGATGCCCTGTCCATGGAAAAAGAGCGGCTTGCGGTTACCCTCCGTTCCATCGGTGATGCAGTTATCAGCACGGATATTGACGGTAAAGTAACCATGATAAACAGGGTTGCCGAAGAGCTGACCGGCTGGACAAATGGTGAAGCCGCAGGCAAACCGTCAACAAAAATCTTTAATATTATCAACGAAAGAACCGGGCAAAAATCTGTAAGTCCGGTACAACGGGTTATGGAATTAGGCAGGATCGTTGGTCTGGCCAACCACACTGCTCTGATTTCCAGAAGCGGTACTGTTATTCCCATTGCCGATAGCGGAGCTCCCATCCGGGACAGAGAAAGCAAAATCATCGGGGTTGTTATTGTCTTTCGGAATGTTGTCCATGAACGAAAGATGGAGGAAGAACTTCTCAAGATCAAAAAACTGGAATCCTTGGGAGTTCTTGCCGGCGGCATTGCCCATGATTTCAATAACATTTTAGCCGCAATTCTTGGTAATATTGATCTGCTCAAGTATCATATCGACCAGGATGACAAAAAAACTGCGACCCTGCTCACCAATGCCGATAAAGCCACAAGACGGGCCATGAAACTCACCGGCCAGCTACTGACTTTTGCCAAAGGAGGTAACCCGATCAGGGAAGCAACCACATTGCCTGAGCTGATCAGAGATTCGACTGACTTTGTTCTCCGTGGCAGTCGGGTGACCTGCCGCTATGAATTCCCGGATAACCTCTGGCTGGTTGATGCCGACAGCGGCCAGCTCAGCCAGGTTATCCAGAACATTGTCATCAACTCAAGACATGCCATGCCAGAAGGAGGGGTAATCACAATCAGTTGTGCCAATGTTGAACATGCAGTCAACGAAGCATTGTTAAGTATGGATAACGAAAAATATATTCGCATCAGAGTTAAAGATACCGGAGTGGGAATCCCCAAGGAAATTAAAGATAAGATCTTCGACCCCTACTTTACAACCAAACAGGAGGGAAGTGGTCTGGGACTTGCCATCTGTCATTCCATCATCAACAAGCATGAGGGTTATCTGCTTGTTGACTCTTCCCCGGGCAAGGGAACCATATTTACCATTTATCTGCCGGCCATTTCAGCTACAAAAATCCCGGCCCCAAAACAACCTGCAAGAAAAAAGGCCGTGAAAGCTGCCCGAATCATGGTCATGGACGATGACCAGATGGTTCTTGATGTAATTTCCGCCCAGCTTCACACCCTGGGGCATGAGCCTGTTCTCACCAGGGACGGGCAAGAGACCATCAATAAGTACCAGGCTCTTCAGGATGAAAAAAAACCTGTGGATATAATTATTATGGACCTGACCATTCCCGGGGGAATGGGCGGCATAGAAACGGTGAAGAAACTCCTTGCAGTCGATCCCCAGGCAAAAGTGATAGTTATAAGTGGTTATTCCAATGATCCGGTGATGAGTGATTGTAAAAGATACGGGTTCTCAGCTGCCTTGGGCAAACCATTTAGTTTGGATGAACTGGCTAAAATCATTGAATCTATCTTGGACTGACCCTACAGTAAGTTATTTACTACAAATCTATATCCCAATTTAACACTTAAGAGTTGTCTGTAACCTGAATGGAGCGATTTTATGACGAAGATATCAGCACATATCTTCGTCATAAAATCGCTCCATTCAGGTTATATTTATGTATCGGAAAATTAAAGTTTCGTATTAATCTTGAATCACGAATGAATACCGATTTTTATTTTTTGCCTCTCGTTCCCACGCAGGAGCGTGGGAACGAGGGAAAGAATTACCCGAACATTTACAGTCCTTGATAATGATTTTTATTTTGCCAGCCAGAATACTTATCCACATCAGTAATCCTTCCCTCCCACGGCTCCCCCCAGTAAAACTCCAAGCAATATCAATCAGTTGTATTCATCAATAAAGCTTTACCAATCATCACATCAACAGATTATTTTATATTTTTAAATAAAAAATGGAATAAAATTCTGTCTCACTCGTTGTCATAGGTAAAGATCGTAATTGTTACGACCAACACTACAAAAACCTAACGGAGAGCAGACAATGAAAATGAACAAAATCTTAACAGAAACAACAAGCATTCAAGATCGTATCCGGAGAGCAAAAGCCGCTTATTCAACCCGCCGGATTAATTTCGCTCATTGTCGATCTCTACAGCTAAAAGCAATCCCAAAATCCGGTGATCTCGTTTTGGCAAAGGTCATAGAAATAGGTCGGCAGACCAGGTTGCAGCTGGCCAGCGGTCGCCGAGCTCATATCTTCCCCGGTGACGAGATTATAGTAGCTTACGGCAACCGCTATGCCCCTGATCAATACGAGGGTACAGTACCCACCAGTCTTGCCTTATGTCATCTTGTGGCGGCTGGTGGCATTGCTTCCCGACTTCGCAGTAAAAGTACAAATATACAATCACCCACCATGATAGAGCCTCTGGGGCTGCTTATTGATGCAACTGATAAGATTATGAATCTGAGCCAATTTGCCCTACAAAAAAAACCAACAGGAAAAAAGCGACCTTTAACAATAGCCGTAGCCGGTACAAGTATGAACTCAGGTAAAACAACCACCGCCGCCTGTCTCATAAAAGGACTCTCAGCCTATGGTTTAAAAGTGGGGGCTGCCAAACTCACCGGAACCGGTGCCGGCGGAGACCCTTGGCTTTTTGCCGACTCAGGAGCAAGTTCGGTTCTTGACTTTATTGATGCCGGACATCCATCCACTTACCGCATCCCGTTTGATAAGATTAAAGAAATAGTTACCATCCTGACCGACGAGCTTACCGAAGCCGGGGTTGAGGTAATGATTCTCGAAATCGCAGATGGACTATATCAACAAGAAACTGCAAAATTACTCACATCCAGTCTTCTTTATGAAAAAGTGGATGGTCTAATATTTGCCGCTGGAGAAGCCCTGGGGGCAACAGCAGGCGTGGAATGGATACAAAGCAAATCGAAGATCCCACTTCTCGCCGTTTCCGGGGTCCTGACCGCAGCACCATTAGCCAGCAGGGAAGTGGAACATATAATA
Source organism: uncultured Desulfobulbaceae bacterium (assembly GCA_964423765.1). Lineage (GTDB taxonomy): Bacteria > Desulfobacterota > Desulfobulbia > Desulfobulbales > Desulfobulbaceae > DRLX01. The sequence goes on along the minus strand of CAYRGM010000001.1, from coordinate 14,520 downwards.
AATCTTCCCGTCCTGGGACCAAGCGTATTACGCAAACCTACGGTGATCAACTATTTAAAACAATGGTTTCCGGATGCCATACGGGAATTAGGTATTGTCACCCCAGCACTTCTTGCAACCGTAGCATAATGTCCACTTTTACTTGACCAACTGACTACAGCACCATCGAACGATCACGGATTCAAGAGATAAAGCTACTAACTGCAATCCGCAGCTTACAGGGCAGGAAGGATAAGACATGCGCAAACTACCTTCATTATTTAACAAAAAGACGACCCCTATTTTTATTCATCTGGCCTATAATGGTTTTACCCAGGCTTTTGTCACAATTATCACTGTCCTGATTATCCGAACAGGATTTGACAGACTCATTGTCAGTGACGGAGCATTTGACCGTGTTCTGGTACTTCAAATCGGTGCGGGTCTCTGCTGTTGTGCTATAGTATTAGGCTGGCTGCTGGCACGGGAAAGAGTTGATGCAGAAAAAGTAGGGCAGAATTATATCCATCGTATCAGAATGATACTTTTTCGCCACATGAGCCGTTTAGGTTTAAGAACCCTCCAACAACGCAGCCGTGGAGGAGTTTTTCTGAGATTTATTGGTGACCTTAACGCCCTGAAACGCTGGATTAGTCTGGGTCTGGTCAGAATGTTAGTTGCCGGTATATCAACCTTTGTTTCTCTGACTGCCCTTGGATTCATGAACTGGCGTCTGGCTCTTGCCGCGGGGATTGTTCTCGGCGCAGGCACGGTTTATTGCTTGAGCCTTGGAAAACCGCTTCGGGACACAGCAAGGGAGAGCCGGAAAAGAAGAGCCTATCTCGCCACCAATATAAGTGAAAAAATTTCAAACATGGCAGTGGTACAAGTTTTTGGGCAAACCCATCGTGAAACCACCCGGGTCAGGCGGCAAAGCGGAAAACTGGTAACCGCCCAAATCAAAAGAGCTGAAAAAATAGGACTGATTCGGGGTGCTACGCTGACAATCACAGCACTTGCCGGTGCAGCTGTCCTGCTCACCGGAGCCTACGAAATTGGACTTGGTCGGACAACACCGGGCACAGTGGTTGCGGCTATGACCATCGTTGGCATGTTGACCCCGGCTCTGCGGGATCTAAGCCGTATTTTTGAGTTCTGGCAAGATTCAAGAATATCGGTTGAAAAAATTGAAGAGTTCATCAATATCCCCCGGCAACGAGCGTCAAAGATATCTCTGCCTGATCTCAAACCAGGTCAAGGCTATATAGAACTAAAAGGGCTTAAATTAGAAGGATTGCTGCACGATATAAGTGCAACTGCAAAATCGGGGAGCAAGATCATGGTCAAAGGAGGCAACGGTACTGGAAAATCCACATTGTTTTTCATGATCTCAGGATTGATCGAACCGGATGATGGCAAAATCCTCCTTGATGGGCAAGATATCTTCAAACATAATCAGGAGTCTGTTCGCCAGGCAATCAGCATGGTAAGCCCTGACCTGCCTCTTCTGCGCGGCACTCTGAAAAAAAATCTTCTCTACCGATGTCCGAAGGCTTCTCCAGAAGAAATGGAACAAGTATGGGAGCTATGTGGTATTCAGGAAATCATTAAAACTCTTCCCCAGGGAATTGATACACGGATCAGTGAAGAAGGCAATAATTTATCTTTTGGTCAACGGCAAAAAATCAGCCTGGCCAGAGCTATCCTTGGCAAGCCGCAGGTCATTCTGCTTGACGAGGCTGATGTTCATCTTGATGACGAAGCAAGCTCTATTTTCACAAAGATAATCAATGAATTCAAAGGAACCATATTATGGGTCACCCACAATAACAACCTGCCTGCTTTTGGAGACGGTGAAGCCTGGCTGATAGAAAACGGAACTCTTGTGCAGACAGCAGGCAACCTTCAGCAAACATAAGCGTACGCCAGTAAATAGCGTGATGAAAACCATAAACTAAAAATAACAGGACAACGATATGTACAGACCAACAGATAATCCCATGACAATCCACAAGGCTTTACAGGAAAAGCAGCTTCAAATAGGGGTCCCCATGCTCATGACCATGATCAGTGATCCCAAACAGATATATTACCTTTACATTCCCGCCACAACTTGCAAAACCAGCTCCATATTTGTTACAATTCATGGTATAAACCGGATGGCCAGGGAGCAGATAGAGGCCTTTATCCCGTTTGCCGACCGGTATGGGATTGCGATTGTCGCTCCTCTTTTTACTAAAAAGCGTTTCCCTGATTACCAACGGCTGGGCATCAACGGCAAAGGACGACGAGCTGACCTGACTCTTGAAACAATCCTTGATGAGATTTCTCTGTTAACAGGTATCAACACCGAAGAAACTTACATGTTTGGTTATTCAGGCGGTGGACAGTTTGTCCATCGCTATGCCATAACCCGACCGGCACGGGTCAAAAGAATGGTTATCGCAGCTTCAGGATGGTATACTTTTCCGGATATGGATAAAAAATATCCTTATGGGATCGCTAAAACAGCTAAAATGAAGGAAATATCCATGGAACCGAATAGTTTTCTGACCATTCCTGTATGCGTTATCGTCGGTGAAAAGGACAAGTTACGAGATCGTCTGCTCCGAAAAGAGAAAAACATTGACCAGCAACAGGGACAAAACAGAATTGAGCGGGGTATCGCCTGGGTAAAAGCCATGCAAAAATGTTGTCATAGCTATGATCTCCGTACTCAATACAAATTTCATCTTCTTAAAGACAGTAACCATTCTTTTCTGAACTGTATAAACAACGGGGATATGGGTGCCATAGTCTTTGATTTTCTTCTTGGTGATACTCATTCCAATACCAGATCGATATCCATACACAATGCAGCATAAATATAGCCATGCTTAATCAACACATAACCAATCTTAAAAACATATATCGTTGTTTGCCATCTGAATTATGTTTATTGGCAAAACAAATTATTCTGTTGTGCCATAAAAAAACAATTCCAGTTTTTCTGTGTTTTTTGCTTTTATTCATGCTTGTGTTTGAACCTTCTCCCAAGTCTTATATCAATTTTTTAGCAAACTCTGAACATGGTTCACTCCCTTTCTTTACTGTTTCATCTGCATTTGCCAACGACAATGATACCGGAGATGATGATGATGATGAAGACGATGATAATGGAGATAATGGAGATAATGATGATGAAGACGATGATAACGAAGACGATGATTACGAGGACTATGATTACAAAGAAAATCTCGGGTATGATTCTCAGAAAATTATAGGCATTCCCCCTGCCATTGTGGCGGTTCTACCTTCAGACAATGATAATCACTATGAGCCGGATATCATTCTTGCCTTAAACATTGACGATGCCGGTTTCAGAGAGGCTCTGCGTGGCTCCAGATTGCAGCATGAAAGAGCAGTCAGTTTGCCTGAACTTAATCTTACCCTGACCCGTTTTCGGATCAAATCCGGATGGAGCGTCCATGAAACTTTAAAAAGATTAAAAAAAACTGACAGCGAAGCCCTGTTTTCAGCAAATCATTATTACAGGCTTGCCGATACCAAACAACAAGGGAAAGATATTCGCCACTTTCCCTTAGATAAGATCAACTGGACAACAGATAAAGAACTGGGCAAGGGCATCAGAATCGGCATGATCGACACTCCGGTTAATACCAGAGCCTCCTTTCTGCCTGAAAAACAAATTACCACCCACTCTTTTGTCCGCAACAACAAGCAGGCAAACCAGGAACATGGAACAGCTGTGGCTTCCCTGCTTGTCGGAAAACCTGATAGTGATTTTCCGGGGCTGCTACCTGCTACAAAACTGTATGCGGCCTCTGTTTTTCATATCAATTCAGACGGACAGGTCATAGCAACAGCCGAGGCCATTGGAGAAGCACTTAACTGGCTGCAGAGCAAAGACATTTCCGTGATTAACATGAGTCTGAGCGGACCAAACAATATTATCCTCGAACGCATCATAAAACAGGCATTAAAGCAAAACACAGTTATAGTTGCTGCCGCCGGAAACGATGGCCCAAATGGACAACGAGCCTACCCGGCGGCCACCAAAGGAGTGCTTGCTATAACTGCTGTGGACAGGTTTCTGCGACCTTATCGGCAGGCTAACCGGGGCGGATATATCAACTTTGCCGCTCCCGGGGTGGGAATATGGGTACCAGGGTTATACCCAAAAGGACAATTTAGCAGTGGAACATCATTTGCCGCCGCTTATTTCACGGCCATGGCTGCCAGGAAACTTCAAGATCCCGGAGTGAGACCAGGACATGAACATTTACAGTTAATATTTAGCCAGCAGGCCCTGGACCTTGGTTCCCCCGGCAAAGACTCTACTTATGGCTGGGGGCTGGTACGATGGCAATAAACTCTATCTCTTACCTGAATTGAGCGATTTTATGACACAGATATGTGCTGATATCTTGTGTGCCAAGGATTTCCGAAAACCGCAGGCATACCCGTTGGTCTGTTGAGAATTTTCGGAAAGCCTTGGCGTGCAAAAGATCGGTGCAGATCAAGTTAGAAAATCGCTCAACTCAGGTCTTAATTAACGGTTTAATCAAATTACAAAAACAAAAAAGAGAAACATTTTAATATAATGACATTTCTGTGCAGAATCATACTCTTCTCCATCCAGACAGGAGGCTATGGCGATGATATATTTAAACAAAAATTAATTGAACTTCTTCCCCGGCTAAGAAGGTTCGCCTACACATTGACAGGAAACAGAGACGATGCTGATGACCTTGTTCAGAGCGCCTGTGAAAGAGCTTTAGCTAAACAGAAACTCTTTCAACACGATACCTGGTTAGATAGCTGGATGTTTAAAATTATTCATAGAATTCGTATTGATATGGCAAGGTCATCCAGTGCTTCCAGAGCAGAGAGCTCATTTAATGAAGAGTATGATTCCCTGGCAGGCAGTAACCACAGCGATGAAAATGAAAACCGCCTGCTGCTCAAGCAAACCATGCAGGTCATGTTAAGCATGTCTGAAAATGACAGGACACTCCTTGCCCTAGTCTGTGTTGATGGCAGATCTTACAAAGAAACGGCAGAGATTCTTGATGTACCGGTGGGAACAGTAATGAGTCGTCTGGCACGAGCCAGAACTAGTCTGTACACTTTAGTCCATGGAAAAAAGAAGTAAGGTAAACCTGGCTGCTAACGAGCTGCCCATACCACAGCGGTTACCTTGAACAGGTTTTGTGGTCGGTAAATCTGCTCCAGCCATGCTGGCTAAAAAAAGAAAAGGTGATAATGATGCAAGAATTAACTGATGAACAACTCATGGCCTTTGTTGATGGAGAACTAAACAGGCAGGAAACTGAAAAAATCAAAAAAATCATTCATGACAAGCCAACGCTTCAAAACAAGGTACACCTTTTTAAAAAAAGTAGCCAATTACTTAAAACTACCTATGACCTGCCTGCCCATCAAGAAGTACCGGAACGACTTGTTAACGGGATATTAAAATACCATGGCAATCCTAAAAAGGAAAAAACAAACAAGAGCGGTTTCTTATTAATAGAAAAAATTCGTTTTTTGTTCCATACCTCTGCCTGGCAACCTGTCCATGCCCTGGTATTTTTCCTAACCCTGTCCATAGGAATTGGCAGCGGATGGTTTGGTGCTGGTCTGATCGTTTCAGAAGACAAGCAAGCCACTTTTTCGCCGTTCATGGTCAGCACGGAACTCAGCAAGGGACTTGAATATTCCGTCAGCGGCTCATCCTTTTATATTGACAACCAGAACTTAGTCATAACGCCAATCATCACTTTTATCAGCATAAGCGGCTACTACTGCCGACAATACGAAGTCATCGGCAAAGATCAAGAAACTATGGCACCGGCAATTGGCATAGCCTGCCGTGCAGAATCAGGAGAATGGATTACCAAAGCAATTCTAACCCCATCTCCTCCCACTCTTTTCCCTGCATCAGAAGAAAAAGGCTTTGTTCCGGCCGGGGCGGATGATCTTGCTGGAAAAATCACCTCTGAGCTTATGGCTGCTCCCCCTTTTTCTCTGGAGAAAGAAAAAGAAATCATCTCTTCAGGATGGCAGTAGCTCAATCTGGAAAATTTATCCCCTTCGTTTCCACACTCCTCCTTAAGTGACAACGAACAAAGAACATTTACAGCCCAAGTTTATGGGAGTTTGTTCATCTCGCTGAATAGTTACAGAATTTCTTTTGTTAATCCGAATATTTATGGTATTTTTCATACGGATGGACAAAATATTTAAACATTTTACGGTTATAGTCTGGAGTTCTTTGAACTTGGCTTTCTACATGAATTAAAATTAGCCTTGCTTCACCTGCCAGTTTTGTTTCTGCGATTATGTCTCTTTTATGTTCTTTGAATCCAGTAACCTGGTTTTCTGCTATTGTGCATTACAGCGACAACAAAAACTGTTTTACCATTAAATTTATAAATTATTGAAAACGGAAATTTGCTTAGCAAAAACCTGCGAAAACCTTTTGGAAACTTTGGCCATGTGTCTGGAAGCTCAATAATTGCCTGGTATGCGGCTTCAAGTTCAGATAGAAAGTCCTCACCCAAACCGTTAGCTTTATTTTAATACCATATGTAGGAAGATTTAACCTCATGCTCAATATCAGGGTGAAATATGATATTTATCATTTCACCCTTTTACTTTGCTTCTTATCTTGTTCCATGAAACGCCATTTGTAGCTCCTGACTCAAGCTCCATAAACCTTTTTTGTGCTAACTCACTCCATGCTTCGTCTACACTATCATCATGTTTTACTTCCAGCAATGAAATAAGACAATGGGCAACTAATGCTTTTTCATCTGATGTTAAATGTCCAATATTCTCAATTACTTGTTTGAGTGCCGTTGACATTTATAACCTCCAATATTCTACTGTAAGATTGTACTTCAAATGCTGTTTTATTGGTAACCGTTCACTAAAACTCCAGAAAAAATAATTTCCAGAATCTATTGTCAACCACCTATTTCATCCACCACCCTGGCAATGCTCTCGGGTGTATCAGCCTGCATACAGATCAACGACGATTTTCGTCCTAATATTTTTTTCAACAGACCGGTCAGCACGGTTTTAGGTCCCAGCTCAACAAACAACTCCACACCTTCAGCCTGCATTCGCTCGATAATCTCGAGCCATCTTACCCTTGTAGCTATCTGCCGGGTCATTATCTGCCTGATAGCCGCCGGGTTATCTTCGTGCTCTGCAGTAACATTAAAAAGTATTGGTACACGCGGGGGCCGAAAATCAATTTCCTGCATAAAGATCTCAAAATCTCTCACTGCTCCGGCAACCAGGGGAGAATGATTGGCACCGCTGACTTTCAGGGGAATCACCTTGCCGCCCAAATCCGCACATAAGCCGGAGGCCTCATCCAACCCGTACTGGTCGCCTGAAATAACCACCTGTTTCTCAGAGTTATGGTTAGCAACCACCACCACACCTTTGCTGCAACCGTTGACAATATTCTCAATCTCGGCAAGGCTCAAACCAAGCACAGCCCGCATCCCGCCCGGATTGGCAGTACTTTCCCTCTCCATCAGCTCACCTCGTTTGGTCACCAATCTGATGGTATCTTCTTCGCTCACCACCTCGGCTGCAAACAGAGCTGAATATTCGCCTAGACTATGCCCTCCCACAAAAGCAGGGGTAAAATCAGGAGCAAGTCGGCAAAGATGCCGGTAACATGCCATATTTATCATGGTCAAAGCCGGCTGTAGATGCAGCACCCTGGTCAGCTCTTCAAGCGGACCGGCAAAACATAGCTCCCGTAATGGCAGGCCACTCATATCTTCTGCCATGCTGAAGAGAGAATCTGCACTGGAGTTTTCATTGACCAGTTCATGACCCATACCGACAAACTGTGATCCCTGACCGGGAAAGAGTATAGCTGTTTTTTTCATGTTTCTATTCTAAATTTAGCGCCCTTCGGGCAGGCTTTTAGTCTGTTAATAATTGATTATTATCAATTGATTGTAAAGTTAACGACATCAACTGATGATATCGCACCACGCGTGACACATAACCATGATGATACAATTGCCCGAAAATGAAAATTCCTATGCTATTAAATTAGTTAATCCTGAATCCATGATCGTTCGATGATGCAGTACCAGCGGAGATGCGGTGCTGGTGAACGGTTACCACAACACAACACTTAACGCTCTCGTGCTGCCCTGAATTCCAGAAAATTCAAAAACAGAAAAATTAATACCCCGGTAGTAATAGCCACATCAGCCACATTAAAAACAGGCCAATGCCGCTCCCCGATAAAAAAATCAAAATAATCAACCACGGCCCCGTGTCTGATCCGATCAATCAGATTACCAACGGCTCCGCCGCTGATCATCGCCAGGCTCACCGTGTACCAGCGGGATTCCTCCACCACCTGTTTATGAAGGTAATAAATTACCACCAAGGCAATGGTCACGACTACAACGAAAAAAAGTAGCCGGCCAAGGGAAGGAGGACCGGCCATGATTCCAAAGGCGGCCCCGGTGTTGGTCAAATAGGTGAGGTGAAAAAAACCGGGAATTATTTCCCATGACTCATGCAGACGAAAATTCGCCAAGATCCACCACTTACTGATCTGATCAAGAATAACAACCAGCAAAAATATCCCGATAAAACGACGATTAATCATCTAAATCAACTCCCTGACTACCTGCAGACAACGCTTACATAACGATGAATGTTCCTCATCAGCCCCCACAGATGACTCAATCACCCAACAACGCTCACATTTCTTCCCTGCAGCGGGCTGGATAAAAAGCAAGAGCCCTTCCACCTCTTCTCCGTGGACAAACGGGGGGCTGGAGCTGCCACCCTCACCACCACCGGCCTCGTTCACATCCACAACCAGCAGGCTTGAGACTATACATAATTCCTGCAAACGATCTGAATTATTCTGAAGAAATCCGTAAAGTTCACCCTGGGCAGCAAGTAACACTTCAGCATCAAGGGAAAGACCGATGATTTTATCCCGACGGGCAGCCTCCAGCACCCTGGTGATTTCCCGACGCAAAACTAAAAGCTGCTGCCATCGCTGTTCAAACTCATCATCCTCTATAATATCATTAACCAGTGGAAATTCCGTGAAAAATACAGAGGACTCAAGGGGTGCATCCTGAGCAAGTTCATGGAGATGCTCCCAGGCCTCGGCAGTGGTGAAACACAACACCGGCGACATTAGCTTAAGAAGCCCATCAAGAATCCGATAAATAACACTCTGGGCGGCCCGGCGATGAGGATCGTCCGGAGCCGAACAGTAAAGCCGGTCTTTCAGGACATCCATATAAATATTGGAGACGACAGTTCCGCAAAAATTATTAAGAGCATGGTAAATGGCATGGAACTCATACTCATCATAGGCTCTGGTCACCCGCCGCACAAGCTCGGCATATCGGCTCAAGGCCCAGCGATCAAGTTCACTGAACTGAGCAAATTCGGTAACCATATCCTGGTCAGGGTCAAAACCAGATAAATTTGACAGCAGGAAACGGATGGTGTTGCGCATTTTCCGATATGCATCGGCAACCCGCCTCAATATTTCATCTGACACCTTGACATCATCATGATAATTCTCACTCGATACCCAGAGACGCAAAACTTCAGCCCCATACTTATCAATCACTTCCTGGGGAACAATTACATTACCCACAGACTTGGACATTTTTTTACCGTGACCGTCCACCACATAACCATGGGTTAAAACTTCCCTGTACGGTGCCCGCCCCCTGGTTCCCACCGAGGCAAGTAGGGAAGACTGAAACCAGCCCCGATGCTGATCACTACCCTCAAGATAGAGATCCGCCGGAGACTCCAGATTATCCCGTCGCTCCAAAACAGCAGCATGGCTGACCCCGGAATCAAACCAGACATCAAGAATATCGGTTTCTTTACAAAATGAACTTGAACCGCAGCCACATTGTAGATCTTCCCCGACAAAATCAGCCGCCTCATATTTAAACCAGGCATCAGCACCTTCTCGGGCAAATTTATCTTCAATCCGGCGGCATACTTCTTTATTCCTCAAGACTTCTCCACAATCCTTACAGGTCAAAACGGTGAGCGGCACTCCCCAGCTTCGCTGCCGGGAAAGGCACCAGTCAGGACGAGATTCAATCATCCCGTATATTCGTTGTTCTCCCCAGGCCGGGGTCCAGGTTACTTTTTTAACTTCCTTTAAGGCTTTTTGGCGAAGATCGTTGTTGGCCATGGAGATAAACCACTGTTTAGTGGCCCGATACATGACCGGTTTTTTGCATCGCCAACAATGTGGATAACTATGGTTTATGGCAGTTTCCTTAACCATATCACCGGCTTCCCACAAATCTCGGTTAATCCTTTTATTTACCGCCGGCACCTGCTCTCCCGCATATTTTCCAGCCTCTTTCGTATAATGACCGGTGTCATCAACCGGCGAAAGAATATCAAGACCATAGCGAAGTCCGGTCAGATAGTCATCGACACCATGACCCGGGGCAGTATGGACACAGCCGGTACCGGAGTCGGCAGTCACATAATCAGCCAGTAGCAGCAGGGAATCACGCTCCATAAAAGGATGCCGGCATTTTTTACCTGCCAATGATGCGGCCTTAAATGTGGTAATAATCCGGTAATCATCAATCTCAAACTCAGCAAAACATTGTTCAACCAGATCTTCAGCAAGTATCCACACTTCACCATTAACAGCCACTGCCGCATAAATAAGATCAGGATGAAGAGCTATGCCCAGGTTAGCCGGCAGAGTCCAGGGAGTGGTAGTCCAGATCAAGACAAAAACCTTAGTGCCGGCAAGTTCTGGAGCTATCACCTCCGGGTCCTGCTTAAGAGGAAACTTCACATAAACAGAAGGAGAGGTATGGTCGGCATAATCAACTTCAGCTTCAGCAAGGGCCGTCCGGCAGGTTGAACACCAGTAAATAGGTTTACGGGCACGGACAACCGAGCCGGAAAGTATGAATTTATTAAATTCAGAGGCAATATCTGCTTCATACTGAAAATTTATAGTCAGATAAGGGTCATCCCAGTCACCCAGTACCCCGAGCCGCTTAAACTGTTCTTTTTGAATCTTGATCCATTTTTGGGCATACTTACGGCAGGCATTTCGTTTAGCAAGAATAGGAATAGTTTTTTTCTTTTCGCCCAGCTCCTTATCCACATTATGCTCAATGGGCAGACCATGACAGTCCCAGCCAGGCACATAGGGCACATCAAAACCTGCCATTCTTCGACTACGAAGGATAATATCTTTCAAAACCTTATTAAAAGCAGTACCAAGATGAATATTGCCGTTGGCATAGGGCGGGCCGTCATGAAGAATATAACGAGGCCGCCCCGCAGAGAAAATCTCCAGCTTTTGATAAAGTTTCTCTTTATCCCAGCGTTTAAGATAAGCAGGTTCTTTCTGGGCAAGATTAGCCTTCATCTTGAATTTTGTTTTGGGCAGGTTAAGTGTGTTCCGATAATCCATGGTTTTTTTGTTTTTTGTTTTCATCTCTACACGCAGCTAATAAGAACGGTAATACCCCGTCCCTGCATCCTGCAAGTGCGTCCCCGTTTGGACAAAAAATATACCCCATCGGCAACCTCTGTTAGCTGAATTTTGCCATCTGGTTTCTGTGACGCATATTTTTCCCCTTGCAAATTATATTTTTTCTTGCAAAAATGGCAGAATAATACTTTCCTGAATTGAGCGATTGTATGACGCAGATATGTGCTGATACCTTGTATGCCAAGGTTTTTCGAAAACCGCAGGCATACCCGTTGGTCTGTTGAGGATTTGTGGGAAGCCTTGGCGTGCAAGAGATCGGCACAGATCAAGCTAAAAAATCGCTCAACTCAGGACTTTATAAGCTACCATAAATAATAGCAGGCGAAAAGATAATGTTGCTATATACGGATGATAAACAGGCAATAATAGTACAAACACCTGCAAAGTTTTTTACTGCTGGCATGTAATTTAGTTTCAAGAGGAGAGTATTTTTGACAAATAATCAAAAAGCATATTGCCAACTCTGCAATAAACCGAAAAAATTGCACACCTGCGGGGTCCGTAGCTTATGCTCACCCTGCCGGTCAACAATGACAATGGCAGCAGAACATCCACACATCATCAGAAAGATATGGCTGGAACTCTATGACGAACCCATTATTCCCCGCTCCCGGTCAGCCACAACCGCTGATGACATAGAGCCTCCTGATGTTTTGGACGGAAAAAGATACCGGACTATAGACAGAGAAAACAATAAATGGTATCTATCAGTCAGTGAAGTTGATGGTAACCCTGTAGAAGTTTTTGCGTCAACTGCTTTTGATCGTGACGACCACCTCCAGTCACGAATCTCAAACCTGACCACCATCACCCGCCTGACATCTCTGATCCTCCGTCATATTTTTTTAGGAGAACGGCTGACCCTGGACAAATGCCTGAAACAGTTACAACGCAGTTCCCGACAGCCAAACGACCTGCCGGATATGATCCATGGCGTTCTGGATAGTTATGCCAAGCCATCCGATCAGCAAAAAAACACCGAGTGAGCAAAATACATAACTATTCAGCGAAATGAACGAACAGGTAAGCAAGGAACCAAAACTCCGCAAGACACTGGTAAACGGTTACAAAAAGATAAACAATGACAACTGGAGTATGGCATCATGATAAAATTACCTTCAATGATATTTACCTTACTGGCGGCTCTAATCTGCCTGAACCACCAACCATTACAGGCAAAGGAAACAAATATGGACGATGGACTTTATGCAAAAATACAGACCAACAAGGGTGACATTATACTCAAATTAGATTATACTAATACACCGCTTACTGTTATAAACTTTATCAGTCTTGCTGAGGGAACCATGCATCTTGGTGGGGCAGAAAAAGCCACGGGAACCCCTTTCTTCGATGATCTTAAGTTTCACAGGGTCATTGACAATTTCATGATTCAGGCTGGCTGCCCGCTTGGCACCGGAACAGGAGGTCCAGGCTATACTTTTGCCGATGAATTTCTGCCGGAATTACGCTTTGACCGCCCGGGCTTGCTGGCCATGGCCAATGCCGGACCAGGCACAAACGGCAGTCAGTTTTTTATCACCCATGTTCCGACTCCTCATCTAAACGGCAAACATACCATTTTTGGCGAAGTAATTGAAGGTCAGGATATTGTAAATAAAATTCAACAAAACGATGTCATTCAACAAGTAAAGATCATCAGAATCGGCAAAGATGCCGAAAGTTTCCAAACCGGGCAGGATGCCTTTGATAGAGCTCAACAGAAGATTAAAGGGGGAGAAGGAAAAGTTGAAAAAGCTGAACAGAAAAAAATTATCCAAAAGATAAAACAAAAATGGCCCAATGCCCGCCACACCCATACAGGGATGTATTTTATAGTAACCCAAGAGGGACAAGGAGCAAGACCGGAACCGGGAACCACCATATCCGTCCATTATACAGGACGATTACTGGAAAATAACCAAAAATTTGATTCTTCTCACGACCGTGGCGAACCAATCAAATTTGAAGTCGGAACAGGCAAAGTTATTCGTGGCTGGGATGAAGCTCTTATCCGCATGAAGCGCGGCGAAAAACGGACATTAATCATTCCACCTGATCTGGCTTACGGAGAGCAGGGTGCTGGCGGAGTAATTCCCCCAAATGCATGGCTTGTCTTTGATGTTGAGTTAATTGATTTTTAATTTACTGTTTCTTAAACCTGAATTGAGCGATTTTATGACGCGGATATGTGCTGATATCTCGCCGTTGCACTGCTGTGTACCAAGGCTTTCCGAAAACCGCAGGCATACCCGTTTGGCCTGTTGAGGATTTCCGGAAAGCCTTGGCGTGCAAGAGATCGGTGCAGATCAAGTTATAAAATCGCTCAACTCAGGTTAAACTATTTCATGTCTCTCTTGTTAGTTTTTTTTAACCACAGTAACACCTCCTGTGTGGACTATAATTCACACACTTTTTAATGCCTACTGTTAGTAGGACACTTCAAAACACCAAGGATATAAACATGCAGACAAGTATTTTAAAACTTATATGTTTCTTAACAATCCTACTTCTCATTATGTCAGGCTGTTCAAAATCAGAATCACAGTTAATAGGGACAAAAGCACCGAATTTTATCCTTGAACACCTTGACGGCGGTCAAGTTTCTCTAAAGTCCTTAGCTGGCAAACCAGTTCTACTGGAATTCTGGGCACCGTGGTGTCCAGGATGCCTGGATAATATCGCTCCTATCAACGAACTATACTCCAGGTTTGCCGACAGGGTTCATATCCTTGCCCCTGCCCTTGAAGAAAATCGCAGTAGATTAAGTGCATTTGTTAAAAAGCATAGAATTTCCTATCCAATTGTATTGGCCACCAGAAGTTTGATATCCGATTACAAAATCAGTACAATCCCAGTTACCATGATTATTGATGCAAACGGTATAATTCGCTATCACCATTTGGGTCGTATGAAAATTCAGGAAATATCCAAGAAACTGGAATCGCTTATCTAATACCTGAATTGAGCGA